>NZ_JBUDSQ010000039.1:0-25703 GCF_054921335.1 Desulfoplanes sp.
TTGTACTCAGGGTAGGGAACAAATTTCATTGGGCCACTCCCACAATCTGCTCCAGCAACCCATCAGATTCTTTCTCCAGCGCGTAGATATCCGCCTTGATTTCCTCCAAAGTACGCATGGGAACCGGCTTGTAAAAGTGGCGGGTGAAGCTGATCTCATAGCCGATCTGCGTCTTGGAACTGTCGATCCAGGCGTCCGGCGTGTAGGGGAGGACTTCGCGGTTGACGAAGGCTTCGATGCCTCCTTCTTCAAGAAGGGGAATCTGCTCCGAATCCCGTAGGTCAGTTTCCGGCTCGTACTCCACAACGCAAGGCTTCCCGTCCATCTCAACGGGATACAATCCGTACAGCGGGTTGGCCTCAACCTTTCCCGGTTTGTGAACCTTCTTGATGACGGGGACCGCATTTTCATCGAACATGGTCAACGAATCCTGAAGCATTTTCTTGCGCTTGGCCGTGAATTTGACGCCGTGTGTTTTCGCATCACCTTTGCAGGCAGCGAGGACGGCATTGAAATCCAAATGGGGGCCGGGGCCGATGTCTTTGGCTACTCTTCGGACCAATCTGGGCAGAGGCTCTTTCTTGGCCTTTTGGCAGACCTCGTCGAATTTTTCCAGCCTGGCCGGACTCAGGTCCGTGACCAGACGTTTGGGGCGGTCCACCGTGATCTTCCAGTATCCGAACGCTTCGTTGGGGAAGATTTTGGAGTGCTCGGTTTCCGTCGAGGAGATGACCAGGTCGCAGATGGTGCGGATCTGGTCTTCGGAGAGCTCGCAGTTCTTTTTGCCGAGATTTTTCCGCAAGGGAACGGACCAGCCCGAAGCATTGATGAGCTGGATCTTGTTCTTCTTGTGTTCCGGTTTCCGGTTGGAGAGCAGCCAGATATAGGTGGCGATGCCGGTGTTGTAGAAGATGTTTTCCGGCAGGGCGATGATGGCCTCGAGCCAGTCGTTTTCAATGACCCAGCGCCGAATGTTGGATTCGCCCTGACCGGCATCACCTGTAAACAGAGAGGAGCCGTTGTGAACCTCGGCGATGCGGCTGCCGGTTGTGGTGCCGTGCTTCATCTTGGACAGCTTGTTGACCAGAAACAGGAGCTGTCCGTCGCTGGAACGGGTGAGCATCTTGTATTCCGGGTCATCCCCGTGCTGGATCACGAACCGGGGGTCTGAGATGTCGGCTTTGCCTCCCATCCGTTCCAGGTCTGTTTTCCAGCTTTTGCCGTATGGCGGGTTGGACAGCATGAAATCGAATTCATGGGAGGGAAAGGCGTCGTTGGAGAGGGTCGAGCCAAATTTCATGTTCTCTGCTTCTATTCCCTCACCTTTCAAAAGCAGGTCCGCTTTGGAGATGGCATAGGTTTCCGGCTGAACCTCCTGACCATAGAGATGTATGGATACGTCTTTGTGGTGACTTTGGGCCAGATTCATGAGGCGTTCTTCAGCCAGGGTCAGCATGCCGCCGGTTCCGCATGCCCCGTCATAGACCAGGTAGGTGCCCGATTCAATCTGGTCGGCGATAGGCAGAAAGATCAGATCCGCCATGAGTTTGACCACGTCACGCGGGGTGAAGTGTTCTCCGGCTTCTTCGTTGTTCTCTTCGTTGAAGCGGCGGATCAGTTCTTCGAAAATGGTCCCCATGGCATGATTGTCCAGGGCCGGGAGTTTTTCCAGGCCGTCCGGGTCCAGCACCGGCTTGTGGCTCAGATTGATCCTGGGGTTCAAAAATTTTTCGATCAGGCTGCCAAGGATGTCGGTTTCGATGAGAGTGGGGAGCTGGTTGCGGAATTTGAACTTATCCAGAATTTCCTGAACATTGGGTGAAAATCCGTCCAGGTATGCCTCGAAGTCGGCCTTGAGCTGTTGTTGCTTTGCCCGTGATTTTAAATCGCGCAGGGTAAAAGGGGACTCGTTGTAAAATGCTTCTCCGGCAGCTTGAGAAAGGGCGGCGGCCTGGTTGGCAATCCCCGCCTTGTCCAGCTGTTTTTTCAGATCCAGAACCGCTTGCTTGTTCGGTTCAAGGACAGCGTCCAGGCGTCTGATGACCGTCATCGGCAGGATAACGTCGCGGTACTTGCCGCGTGTGTAGATGTCCCGGAGAACATCGTCGGCAATTCCCCAGATGAAGTTGACGATGGTGTTGTGTATGGTGTTGTGTATTGTATGGTTCATGGGGACAGATACTCCAAATTTTTTTGTTATCGGACCGTGTCACACGGGTACATCAATACATGGTGCGCACGCGATCTTTCCTATCCCAAAGCGATTTGTTTGCAAACCGGGTTCTGAGGGCGGTTCGGAAAAAAGACCCGGGAAAGAAAAAATGCAAAAAATGACAAATCCTGCTTGACAACAGGGCCGGTTTTTGAAAAGAACCTCTCCACGCAAGACGTAGGCGCGTAGCTCAGTGGGAGAGCACTTGCTTGACGTGCAAGGGGTCAGGAGTTCAACCCTCCTCGCGCCTACCAATTAAGGAATCAACGATTAGGGAGGCTAAGGCCTCCCTAACTTGTTTTAAGCTTTGGGGTATCGGACAGCAAATGACCACGATCAATGGAGAGGAAAGAGACGTCCTAGCAGGGCAGACCTGCAAGGACTTTTTGGCGCAGGTTCTTTCCGGAAAGAAGCTCAAGTCTACAGTGGCTTGTCTGTGCGACGGCAGGGTCGTGGATCTGGGCCAAGAAGCGGATCCCGGGTGTAGGGAGATGGAGCCGGTCTTTCTGGACAGCGAACGTGGGCTCGAGGTGCTCCGCCACAGTGCGGCCCATATCATGGCCGAGGCGGTCAAGGAGCTCTTCCCCACGGCCAAGGTGACCATCGGTCCGGCGGTTGAGAACGGTTTCTACTATGATTTCGATTACGAACGTTCTTTCACCCCGGAAGACCTCCAGGCCATTGAGGCGAAGATGGCCGAATCCATTGCCGCGAACCATCCCTTTGAACGTACGGAGATGTCCGCCGAAGAGGCCAAGAAAAAATTTTTGGGCATGGGTGAGACCTACAAAATCGAGATCATCGACGATCTTGGCGGAGAGAATGTCTCGTTATATACGCATGGAAATTTTACGGACCTGTGCCGCGGGCCGCATCTCCCGCACACCGGATTCGTCCGGGCCTTCACCTTGACCTCGGTGGCCGGGGCCTACTGGCGCGGGGACGAGAACAAACCCATGCTCCAGAGGATCTACGGGACCGCATTCGCCACTCCCAAGGATCTCAAAAAATATCTCAATCTGATCGAAGAGGCCAAGAAGCGCGACCACCGCAAGCTCGGAACCCAGCTGGATCTGTTCAGCTTTTCTGACGAGGCCGCTCCGGGAATGCCCCTGTGGCACCCCAAGGGGGCCCTCGTACGGACCATTCTCGAGGATTTTGAACGCAAGGAGCACCTGCGGCGCGGGTACGACATCGTCCAGGGGCCGATCATTCTCCGCAGAGAATTGTGGGAGAAATCAGGTCATTACGACAACTACCGTGAAAACATGTACTTCACGGAGATTGACGAGCAGGTGTACGGGATCAAGCCGATGAACTGCTTGTCCCATATGCTCATCTACAAGTCCCAGATCCGTAGCTATCGCGATCTGCCCATACGCTATTTCGAACTGGGTAATGTGCACCGGCACGAAAAATCCGGGGTGCTCCATGGGCTGCTACGGGTCCGCGAGTTTACCCAGGACGATGCCCACATCCTGTGCCGTCCGGACCAGCTGCAGGACGAGATCAAGGCTATCATCGCCTTTGTTCGGGATGTCATGGGGCTTTTCGGATTCGAGTACACCATGGAGATCAGCACCCGCCCGGAAAAATCCATTGGATCCGATGAGGATTGGGACCGGGCAACCTCGGCATTGCAACAGGCCCTGGAGGGCTCCGGATTGGGATATGAGATCAATGCCGGTGATGGAGCTTTCTATGGCCCCAAGATCGATGTGAAGGTCAAGGATGCTTTGGGCCGTGAGTGGCAGTGTGCAACGATCCAATGCGATTTTACCTTGCCAGAACGTTTCGATTTGGTCTATGTGGGCGAAGATGGAGCACGGCACAGGCCGGTCATGTTGCACCGGGTCATCCTTGGGGCTGTAGAGCGGTTCCTGGGAATTCTCATTGAGCACTATGCCGGGGCCTTTCCCACATGGTTGTCCCCGGTCCAGGCAAGGATCCTCACCGTGACCGAGGTACACAACAGCTACGCCCACAAGGTGCTTTCCCAGCTCAAGAAGGGTGGGATACGCGTGGAGGCGGATCTGCGTAACGAGAAACTTGGCTACAAGGTGCGTGAAGCCCAGATGGCCAAGATTCCATATATGCTGGTCGTTGGCGAAAAGGAGATCGAACAGGGTCTTGTCAGTGTCCGGTTGAGAAATGGTAAGAATCTTGGGGCAATGCCCTTAGAGGATGTCGTCGAATTGGTAACGGCCGATACCTTGGAGCCGTTCAAAAAGGGAGGAATGAGCTATACAATCTACTAATGCCCGAAGGAATAGGCAGATTCGAGTTCGTGAAGTACGGGTAGTGACAGACGATGGCACCCAGCTTGGCGTTATGCCCACGCACCAGGCCTTGCAGACGGCCGAGGAGCGTGGTCTCGATCTTGTGGAGGTGGCTCCCAATGCACGCCCTCCGGTGTGTAAGATCATGGATTATGGTAAGTATCAGTACCAGCAGAAGAAGCAACAACAGCTGGCACGGAAGAAACAGACCACGATCCAGCTCAAGGAAATCAAGTTCCGTCCCAAGACCGACGACCACGATCTGGAAACCAAAGTGCGTCATATCCGTAAGTTCATTACCGAAGGCAACCGGTGCAAGGTGAGTATCTTTTTCCGGGGTCGGGAAATGGCCCATAAGGACCGGGGGTACGCATTGCTGCAGCGTGTTATAGAGTTGGTCAAGGATATCGCCAAGGTCGAACAGACTCCACGGTCCGAAGGGCGTTCCATGCATCTGCTCTTGACGCCGCTACCCAAAAGCAAATAAGAGTCTCCGCCTACGTCCCAGACGTTGTAGCATTTGCTATTTTATTTCCGAGGTATCAGGCAGACTGCATGGCAATGCGGTCTGCCCCACGTGCTTTCAAGCGTATCTCGAAAACGGATGTTCCTTCCCGTTACAACCATCCGTTTTTTTTGATATATAATGAGTTCATTACAGGAGGGGTGTATGCCTAAACTGAAAACAAACCGAAGTGCTGCCAAGCGGTTCACCACCACCGGTACAGGCAAGGTGAAACGGAACAGATCCAACAGCCAGCACATTCTGACCAAAAAGAACGCCAAGCGGAAGAGAAAACTGCGCCAGTCCACGACCATGGACAAGAGCACCGTCAAGTCCGTCAAGCGGCTCGTTCCGACTATTTTCTAAGAGGAGTGGTTCTACATGCGTGTCAAAAGAGGTAAAGCCGCGAACAGGCGGCACAAGAAATATTTGAAGATGGCCAAGGGCTTCAGCGGGGCCCGGAGCAAACTGTATCGTACCGCGCGTGAGACGGTCGAGCGGGCGCTCGTTTATTCCTACCGTGACCGCAAACAGAGAAAGCGTGAATTCCGCAAACTCTGGATTACCCGTATCAGTGCGGCCTGCAAGGAGCACGGTATTTCCTACAGTAGGTTCATGCATGGCCTTGGCGAGGCCGAGGTCGGACTGAACAGGAAAATATTGGCCGACATGGCCGTCAACGACAAGGGATCATTCGCAAAGTTGGCTGAAATGGCCAAAGCAAAAGTGAACTAGCGTGACAAGACAAGCATTGATCGAAATGTTGGAGAGCCTGGTCGGGGAGCTTGAAAAGGCCCTCGACCAGGCTTCTTCTTTGGAAGACCTGGAAGCGATCCGGGTCAGGTTTCTGGGGCGCAAGGGGGCTCTGGCCGGACTTATGCCCCAGGTTGGAGCCCTGCCTGCGGAAGACAGACCCGAGGTGGGCAAGGCCGCCAACCGGGTCAAGACCGGGATGATCCGCCTCTGGGAGAACAGAAGGCAGAAGCTCGAGCAGGCCGAAGAGCAGGAATCCCTGGCGGAATTCGATCCGACCATTCCCGGGCGTACCCCGGACCGGGGTTCGCTGCACCCGATCACCCTGGTCATGAACGACATCTGCAGGACCTTCACGGGGCTCGGGTTCGAGGTGGTCTCCGGGCCCGAGGTGGAGAACGATTTCTACAATTTCGAGGCCCTGAACCTGCCGCCGGACCATCCGGCCAGGGACATGCAGGATACCCTGTATATCACGGACAAGATCCTCATGCGTACACAGACCTCCCCCATGCAGGTCAGGACCATGGAAAAGCAAAAGCCGCCCGTTGCGGTGATCGCCCCGGGCAAGGTCTATCGCCGTGACTCCGATCTGACCCATACCCCCATGTTCCATCAGATCGAGGGGCTCTTGGTCGACAAGGGCGTGACCATGGCCGATCTCCGTGGGACCCTGAACGCCTTCATCCGTACCACATTTGGCGCGGATGTGAAGATGCGATTCCGCCCCAGCTTCTTTCCCTTTACCGAACCCAGCGCCGAGGTGGATATGAGTTGCGTCATGTGCAACGGCACCGGCCGTGTGGACGGCAAACCCTGCCGGGTGTGCAAGGAGAGCGGTTGGGTGGAAATCCTCGGTTGCGGCATGGTCGATCCGGCGGTGTTCACCAATGTCGGGTATGACCCCGAGGCCTACCAAGGATTCGCCTTTGGTCTGGGGATCGAACGTATCGCCATGCTCAAGTACGGCATCGGTGACCTGCGCATGTTTTTTGAGAACGATGTCCGGTTTCTGGGGCAGTTTGTCTAACCCAGGTCCCTCCCGGGCCGGTTGACCCCCCATAGCGGATGGTTCCGCCCTTTTTTTTGCGGTCCGTATTTCTCCAGGACCGCGGATCCACATAACATACAGAGAATTGTCGCATGCTGCTCAGTCTGAACTGGCTACGAGATTTTACCCCCTACGAGGGGGATCTGGACGAGTTGGCCGATCGCTTGACCATGCTCGGTCTTGAAGTTGATGAGATATCCCAGCCCTTTGCCCATCTGGACAATATGGTCGTGGGGCATGTTGTCGAATGTGAAGCCCACCCGGAATCCGACCACCTCCATGTGTGCAAGGTGGACGTGGACGGGGGGGAACTCCTGGATATCGTTTGCGGGGCTCCCAATGTGGCCCGGGGACAGAAGGTCCCGGTCGCACCCGTTGGTACGGTCATGCCCGGTGGCATGAAGATCAAGAAGGCCAAGCTCCGGGGCGTGCCATCCCGGGGGATGATCTGTTCGGCCGTGGAACTGGAATTGGGCAACGACCACAATGGGATCATGGTCCTGGACGGGGGCCTTGCTCCGGGAACCAAGCTCATTGATGCCCTGGGGCTGGAGACAAAGGTCCTGGATATCGACATCACTCCCAACCGGGGAGACTGTTTGAGCGTTCTCGGGTATGCTCGGGAGATTGCGGCCGCATACAACCTGCCCCTGACCATGCCCAAGGTGGAACCCGTTGAATCCGGCCCTGCCTGCGAGGATATGGTTTCCATCCAGATCGATCAGTCGAGGTTCTGTCCGTCCTATCTTGCCCGGATCATCCAGGGGGTCACCAACGGCCAGAGTCCGGACTGGATGCGTTACCGTCTTCTGGCCGTTGGGCTACGGCCCATCAGTGCGGTTGTCGACGTGACCAACTATGTGCTCATGGAGCTGGGTCAGCCCCTGCACGCCTTTGACCGGACCCTGATCCAGGGGGGCAAGATACGTGTCGCCCCGGCCGAAGAGGGGATGTCCTTTACCACGTTGGATGACAAAAAACGCAAACTTTTATCGAGCGATCTGCTCATCTGGGATGGTCAGCGTCCGGTCGCCCTGGCAGGCGTCATGGGCGGTGCCAACTCGGAGATGTCGGAGACCTCCACGGACGTATTGCTGGAGAGCGCTGTCTTCCACCCAGGAACCATCCGCAAGACCGCCCGACGGCTGGCCCTCGGCAGCGATGCCTCGTTCAGGTTCGAGCGCGGTGTGGATCTCGTGGGCTCGCGTCTGGCCCTGGATAGGGCCGCCGATCTCATTGCCACTTGCTGCGGTGGGCAGATCGCCAGGGGTGTCGCCGGATCGGTTCCCCGCCCGTACAAGCCCGCTTCCATACCCTTTCGCCCGACCAAGGCCACCGGTCTTTTGGCCCTGGACGTGGAAGACGGGTATTGTGAGAAGGTTCTGGCTTCCCTGGGGTGTGAACTCGCCAAGGACAAGGACGGCTACCGGGTCACTCCGCCGAGTTACCGTTTGGATATGGAGCGTGAGGCCGATCTCATCGAAGAGGTGGCCAGGGTGTACGGTATGGACCGTCTCCCGGTCCGGCTTCCCAGGATCACCAAGAATCTCGACGCCATGCTCAATGAAGATCCCGTGTTCGCCTTCAATGGCCGGATCAAGGCATGGGCCATGGGGTGCGGGCTGCATGAGGCGGTCAACTACAGCTTTGTCGCTTCCAAGGACATGGACACGCTGGGCATTCCTTCGGAGGGAAGGGTCGAGATACTCAATCCCCTCAATGAAGAGCTCAATGTCCTGCGATCCGAGATCGCGCCGGGGGTGTTCAACTCGCTGAAGCATAACCTGGCCCAGGGGAATACCCGTCTGCGGGTCTTTGAAGTGGCCCATGTCTTTGTCCGGGATCCCTCCTCGGACACCATGACCAAAGAGACGAATCGGCTGGGTCTGCTCCTGTATGGTTCCCGCGAACCACGGAGCTATCCATTTGCCGAGGGCGGGGTTGATTACAGCGATATCAAGGGACTGGTAGAAAATCTGGCCGGACACCTGGGCATCGGACCCCTGACCTTTGTTCTCGAGGAAGGCCATTTTTATCTGCAGCCCTGCGTGCGGGTCATGGCCGGTGCGAAGGCCGTGGGCCGCGTGGGTATGCTCAAACCTGCCCTGGCCGATGGGTACAATGCCGGGGACAGGGTCTGGTTTGCCGATCTCAATCTGGAAACCCTCATGGACCTCACTGCCAAGGGGGTATGCTCCTTCAGTCCTATCGCTAAATTCCCGGCGGTCAAGCGAGACATAACCATCATTGCCCCCAAGACCCTGCCTTTTGGCCGGATTGCCGAGGTCATCCTCGGCCGCAAGGAGCCTCTGGTGGAGGATGTCCTGCTCCTGGATATCTACAAACCCGAGGAAGACGCCAAGGAAAACCATGTCAGTCTTCGCGTGACCTACAGGAGTATGACCAAGACCCTGAAGGACAAGGAAGTTGACAAGGTGCATACGCGCATAGGACAAGAACTTTTGAACAAGCTGGAAGTCAGGTTCCCGTAACGGGGGCCGGGGGAGCCAACCATTGATCGAGGTCACATGTCCGATCCCTTGCCAACGACGTACAAGATTGGCCAGGCAGCCAAGGCTGTCGGGGTGGAACCGCATGTGCTCAGGTTCTGGGAGTCGGAATTCCCCCAGCTGGTTCCTTGCCGCAAGCCCAGCGGCCAGAGATATTATACGGTGGAGCACATCGGTCTGCTCAACCGGATCAAGAAGCTCCTGTACGAGGACAAGCTGACCATAGAGGGTGCCCGGATGCGTTTGCAGGACCAGAACCGTTGGTCCGGCCTTCTTCAGGAAATACAAACCGAATTGCAAGACCTCAAGAGCCTTCTCATCGAAGACCCTTGAGGTCTTTTTTGTTCCCGGTCCATGTTCTTTTGGGCTGGAACAGGCCATGCCACAAGGAGACAAGGAGAATACATGGCGGATACCATACGACTTTCACGGCGGATCACTCAGATCCAGCCATCGGCGACGTTGACCATCAATGCCTTGACCCAGAAACTCCGGGACGAGGGAAAAGAGGTCATCAGCCTGGCCGTGGGCCAACCGGATTTTCCCACCCCCGAACACGTGTGTGCGGCTGCCCATGGGGCCATTGACCAGGGATTCACCAAGTATACGGCCGTTCCCGGGATCGATGAACTCAGGAACGCGGTTGCCGGATATTTCAAACGGTTCTACGGGGTGACGGCCGGGGCCGGAAACGTCGTGGTCACCAACGGGGGGAAACAGTCCCTGTACAATCTTTTCCAGTCCCTGCTCGACCCCGGGGATGAGGTCCTCATGGCCGCCCCCTATTGGGTGAGTTACCCCGCCATGGTCCAGCTTGCCGGGGGCAAATCCGTTATCGTGCCCACGGAGCCGGACCAGGATTTTCTTGTTTCCGTGGAGGGGTTGGAGGAACACCGGACGGCCAAGACACGGGTCCTCTTATTGAACACCCCGTCCAATCCCACGGGATGCCACTATCCCAAAGAGCACGTGGACAGGATCGCCCAGTGGGCGGTTGACCACGATATTTTTGTCATTTCCGACGAGATCTACGACCAGCTCGTGTACGCTCCGGCCGAACCGGTCTCCCTGTCTACCTGGTGGGAAAAACATCCGGAACGGTTTGCCATTGTCAATGGGCTGGCCAAGAGTTTTGCCATGACCGGGTGGAGGATCGGATACACCCTGGCGGCAGAACCCCTGATCAAGGCCATGTCCAAGATCCAGGGGCAGTCCACGTCAAATATTTGCTCCATCGCCCAGAAGGGTGCTCTGGCCGCATTGACCGGTCCCTGGGAGCCGGTGGACACGATGCGCACGGCCTTTGCCGCACGGCGTGACCTGGCCCTTGCCCGTGTCAGGTCCTGGCCCGACGTGGTCTGCCCCGCACCGGCAGGGGCCTTTTATCTCTTCCCCAAGGTGGATCATTATTATAATGACGTGATCAAGGATTCCACTGCCCTTTGTTCGCACATCCTGGAAACGGCCGGCGTGGCCCTGGTGCCTGGTGCCGCCTTTGGGGATGACCGGTGTGTGCGGATCTCCTATGCACTGGACGAGGCGACCATCACCCGGGCACTGGACAAGATCGAAGGGGTGTTGATGGCAATGAGATAAGTGCGCGGAGGTGCGCAGGGTATGCAAGTGCGTAGCGCCCGCCCAGTATGCGGCAGGGGGAAAAGCCGTGGTCCGAGGGGGGACATGGACCGCGACGTTCGCGCCAAGATGTTTCCTGCAGGGCGAGCCATGCTTTCCCCGGCGGCATATTTTGGATAGTGAATAACGGTTCTTGCTGTATGTGACATCCCAAACAACCTGCGCATTGTGCCCTGTGCCCTGCGTACTTCCCGCGTTGAGCCCCGTGCACTGTTGCCGCCTTCCACAAGGAGCGATCATGGCCACGAATACCGACACGAACGTACCCCCCGCATGGACGGCCCTCGGGGCCCATGCCGGGCAGATGGAAGATGTCCACATGCGGTCCCTGTTTGAGGAAGACCCGGACAGGTTCGCCATGTTTTCCCGTAGGTTTGGATCGATTCTGTTTGATTTTTCCAAGAACCGGATCACGGATACGACCCTGGATCTCCTTCTGGCCCTGGCCAAGGAACGTAAGGTCGAGGAGGGGATCGCGGCCATGTTTGCCGGCGATCGGATCAATGTGACCGAGAACCGGTCTGTGCTGCACACGGCCCTGCGCAACCGCTCGGACCGGGAGGTCCTTGTCGACGGCAAGGATGTCATGGGTGGGGTCCGGGGTGTTCTCTCACAGATGCGTTCGTTCACGGACAGGGTACGTCAGGGGGAATGGACGGGGTATACGGGGGGGCGGATTACCGATGTGGTCAATATCGGGATCGGCGGATCGGATCTCGGCCCCAAGATGGTCACCACGGCCCTGGACCATTACCGCCATCCGGGAATGCGTTTCCACTTCGTGTCCAATGTGGACGGGACCCATATCTCCACCACTCTACAAAAACTTTCCCCGGAGACGACCCTTTTTTTGGTGGCCTCAAAGACCTTCACCACCCAGGAGACCATGACCAATGCATGGTCTGCCAGAAACTGGTTTTTGGATCAGGCCGGGGACGAAAAAGCAGTGGCCAAACATTTCGTGGCCATGTCCACCAACAGGGCGGGGGTCGAAGCCTTTGGCATCGATCCGGAAAATATGTTCGTTTTCTGGGACTGGGTTGGAGGACGGTATTCCCTGTGGTCGGCCATCGGTCTGTCCATAGCCCTGTCCATCGGCATGGACCGGTTCGAGGAGCTGCTCGAGGGGGGGTATGGAATAGACGAACATTTCCGGACCGCTCCCCTTGTGGACAACATCCCGGTGATCATGGGGCTTCTGGGCATCTGGTACCGTGATTTCATGGGCGCCCAGTCCCATGCCATCCTGCCCTATGACCAGTACCTGGAACGATTTCCCGCATATTTTCAGCAGGGGGACATGGAGAGCAACGGAAAATCCGTGACCAAGGAGAGCAAGGACGTCGCCCACCAGACCGGTCCGATCATCTGGGGGGAGCCGGGTACCAACGGCCAGCACGCCTTTTACCAGCTCCTGCACCAGGGAACGACCATGGTTCCTTGCGATTTTCTGGCCCCGGCCCGTTCCCTGAACCCCCTCGGGGACCACCACGAGAAACTCCTGGCCAATTTCTTTGCCCAGACAGAGGCCCTGATGTGTGGCAGGACCCTGGAGGAATCCCGGGAGGAACTCGTTTCTCAAGGGGTGCCCCCCGAACGGGTGGAGGAACTCGCTCCGCACAGGGTCTTTCCCGGAAACAGGCCGACCAATTCCATCCTGTTCGACCACCTCGACCCCAAAACACTGGGCAGTCTGATCGCCCTGTATGAACACAAGATCTTTGTCCAGGGGTGGATCTGGGGGATCAATTCCTTTGACCAGATGGGCGTGGAGCTGGGCAAACATCTGGCAGGAAGGATTCTGCCCGAGCTGGAGAACCCGGAGCGGGTCTGGTCCCATGACAGTTCGACCAATGGGTTGATCAATTATTGGAAAGAATTGCAGAAAAAAGGAAATTCCGGGTAGGGACAGGCCCTGTCCCTACCCGTTTTTTCTGCGTCCTGCATACTGCGTACCCCCTTTTTTTCATACCAAGGAGCCTCTTTGCCTAACCCCTTCAAGCCCGACCCGGCCCATCCTTTCCAGATCGTCAAGTTCCTCTCTTGGGGGTCCCTCATCCTCATTCTTGGGTTCAGTCTTTTTTTATCCGTTTTTTTGGCGAATTACGCCAGGAATATGGTCTTACAAAAGAAAAAGGATTTTGCCCTGCTCCTGGCGGAGAATTTGAACCATCAAGTCTATCAGCGGTTTACCCTGCCGACGGTCCTTGGTTTCGGCAGGGTTCGGCTCAAGGAGAAGGCCCAATATGATCGGCTGGACCAGGTCGTCACCTCGACCATACACAGTTTCCATGTTCTGGATGTACGGATATACGATACCGGGGGCCGGATTGCCTACAGCATGGATCCCGGTGTGCTCGAAAAGATGGAAATGGGGGGGCGGCAGGTCCGGGAGGCCGTGGAAAAGCGCACCTACAACTTCGAGCTTTTGAGCAGGCTCTCTAATTGGCGGGCCATGTTCACCCTCCAACCGGAAGACAGGTCCTTTGTCCTCAGAACGACCTATCCCCTCCGTGCCGAACGTAAATTGGGTCGGTTGAACAATGCCGGTCCTCTCATGGGGGTATTGGTCTTCACCCAGGATATCACCCCGGACTACGAGGAGGTCATCCATTTCCAGCGGCTGATCATCGTGACCACCTTTCTTTCTTTTTTGGTCCTGTTTTTTCTCCTGTGGATGCTCATTGTGCGCGCGGACGCGATTTTTGCCGAGCGGATGCGGGAGAAGGAGCGGCTGGAGCACGAGCTGCACCAGAACGAGAAGATGGCCTCCATGGGCCGAATGGTCGCCTCCATCGCCCATGAGATCCGGAATCCTCTTGGGATCATCAAGAGCAGTGCCGAGTTGTTGCTCAAGAAGGCACGCAAGGAAGAGGATTCGCGTGCCTCCATCCTGGAGGCCCTTCTGGATGAGACAGAGCGGTTGGCCCGGATCGTGAGTGATTTTCTCGATTATGCCCGTCCCAAGACACCAAAAATGGACGACGTGGATCTGTGCCGTATCGTGGACCATGTCGTGGCCTTTTTGGGCAACGCTATGGAGACCCGGGGCATCGGTATCCGTGCGGAGTGTCCCGGTAACACGGTGGTCAAGGGGGACAGCGATCTCCTCTACAGGGTGGTCTATAATCTGGTGACCAATGGTGCCCAAGCCATGGAAGGGCCCGGTGAGATCCGGATCGTTCTTGTTCCGGGGGCGGACGGGATCGCCATGGAGATCCATGACGATGGGCCCGGTTTCCAGAAGGACATGCTCGAAAAGTACCCCGAGCCCTTTTATACGACCAAGGATTTTGGGACCGGCCTCGGCCTGTCCATTGTTGTCAATATTCTCCGATCCCATGGAGCCCGTTTGGAACTGGACAATGATCCGGGGGGCGGGGGGTGCGCACGGATCGTGTTCGCAACGGTTCCGGGCACACCCTTGGCCGAGGACCGGGATGCATAGAAGCAAAATGGATAGTATGCCGGGAAGACCGGCTGGAATGAATATGGGGAAAATATGACCGGCAATATCTTGATCCTGGATGATGAAAAGAACTATCTGCTGATCCTGCAAACCATTCTTGAGGACGAGGGGTATGTGGTCACCGCCCTGAGTGATCCCAGATTGGGGATGACCTTTTTGGACGAATCCGAAGTCGATGTGGTCATTACGGATATGAAGATGCCCGGGCTGAGTGGCGAAGAGGTTCTCGAGCGGGTCAAGCGGGACTATCCGCATATTCCCGTATTGATCATGACCGCCTTTGGAAGCATCGACAACGCCGTGGAGGCCATGAAATGCGGGGCCTTTGATTATATCACCAAACCGTTCTCCAACGAAGAGCTGCTCCTTTCCGTGAACAAGGCCATGAAACTGGCCCGGGCCGAGCAGAAGAACCGGCTTCTGCGCCAGGCCATCACCCAGCAGTTCGACAAACACCATATTCTGGGAAAATCAAAGGCGATCATGGCCGTTTTGGCACTCATGGACCGCGTCGCACCGTCCAAGAGTTCGGTCCTGATCACGGGTGAATCCGGGACCGGAAAGGAACTCATAGCCCGGGGTATCCATGCCTCGTCGGACCGGAGGGACCACCCCTTCATCTCGGTCAATTGTATGTCCCTGAACCCCGGTATTCTGGAGAGCGAACTCTTTGGGCATGAAAAGGGATCGTTTACCGGAGCCGTGGCCAGTAGGCGTGGAAGGTTCGAACAGGCCGATAATGGAACACTCTTTCTGGACGAGATTGGCGAACTTTCCGCAGACCTCCAGGTCAAAATGCTACGCGTCCTCCAGGAGCGGGTCATTGAACGGGTGGGGGGGAGCAAAACCATCGATGTCGATTTCCGGTTGGTCAGCGCGACCAACAAGGATCTCAAGGCCGAGGTGGCCGCGGGGAGATTCCGTGAGGATCTTTTCTACCGGCTCAATGTCGTGCATATTCCGGTGCCTCCGCTGCGCGAACGGCGGGAGGATATTTCGCTGCTTGCCGCCCATTTTCTCCAGCAATATGCCGGGGAGAACAATGTTCCGGAAAAGACCCTGACCACCAAGGCCCTGCAGGGGCTGACCGCCTACGAGTGGCCCGGTAATGTGCGTCAGCTCCAAAACGTCATCGAGCGGAGCGTGGTCCTTTCACCCCACGAAACCATAGGCCTGGACGATCTGCCGGCAGAACTCAAGGACGAGGAAACCCAGTTCAAAAGCGCGGTCGACCTGCTGCCCTCTGAGCTCGACCTGGCCAGGACAATGGAAAAAATCGAGGCCGCTCTTATCCGCAGGGCCCTGGTCCAGAGCCAGTTTGTCAAGGTCAAGGCCGCGGAACTCTTGGGTATTTCCAAAAGTCTTCTCCAGTACAAACTCAAAAAGTACGCCATCTCAGCCAGGCCCTGACCGGGCCGGTATTTTTTTTGGAAAGAATATGGATTTTTCCCAAAAGACCATCACAACCTGGATAGAGGAGCTCCGGACCATTCTTGCAAGCGACGACTTCAAGAATTGGGAACGTGCGCCCGGTGTTGTTGCGGGGATCGTCCAGGGCTGCCAGGGGGCCAGCTGCGAAGAGAATATTCTCGATCTGGTAGCCGAGTGCAGGATTCTTCTCGCCCGGCTTGCCACCAGGACAGGCCAGTGTGCCCTGGCCTTTTCCTGCGGACAGGCATTGGTTTGGCTGGGGCGGGTCGGTCGGATGATGGCCCTGGATATTTTTGCCATGGCCAAGTGGAATGAGCAGGAGGTCTTCTCCCGGCTGGACCGCTTTACCCAGGAAGAAAAACTGTTGATCATGCACCAGGCCTTGGCCGAGGTCGATGGGTGCGGCCGTCAAGTGCGGGAATGGGCCGAGTATCGTCTCGACGGCGTATTCGGTTATGACCCCTATAAAACGTACAGATTTTTTGCCCAGATCGGAAAAGAGGGGATCAGGGTCCCCTTTTTGCTCCTCCAAGTGATCAAACACGGGGATTTTTTGCTCTGGTTCGAGGGGTTTTTACGCCGCCCCTTGTCCGGGGCCGATGAACTCTGCGTCGTGAGCGTGCTCTATGCCCTGGACGAGACCGCTCTTGTGTTTCCCGTGGGATCCCATTTTGACGACCTTCCCCAGGACGAGCAGGTGCGTTTTTGCAGGGTTGCTGCCGAGCTCGGTCAGGGGTGCGATGAACAGATTCCCGTTGAACTGGCAAAAAAGATGACGCACATGGAACCGGCTCCCATGTTTGCCGGGTTGCGGGGGCTGTTCTTTTTGCAATGGCCGAGGCTTTGTTCCATTCTTGAATTTCTCATCAAGAACCGTTCTGATCTGGCTCCTGCCCTGGCCCGGTTTTCCTTTTTTTTGCCCACTCCCTGGCATGGTCGAGGGACCGGACGGACCCTGGGTGCCAATCCGGATCTCCTGAACCGGAAGGTGCTCGAACGCCTCTGCCGTATCGATCCGGACGGTGTGCGTAGGATATGCTTGCAGAACGGAGGTGACCGGACCGGAGCGAACGCTCGGGAGGCCATCGGAGGATTTACTCGGCGGTTCCCGGCCCCTGTGGTCCGGCCCAAGGAAAGACCGTCCAGGAGGCAGGGACGCAAATCCTCCTCCGTCCCTCTGTCCCGGCGGATCATCCGTCTGTTCGCCGGCAGGCGGCTTGAACTCAAGGAGGTTCTCCATACCTATGCCGGGTTGGAAAACTCCCGGTTCGACGGGTCCGTCCTGGAGGACCGGGTCGTCTCCAAGTGCACGGTCAAGTCCGTGGTTTTTAACGACTGCAATTTCAATCGGACCGTTTTCGACCGGGTCCGGTTTTTGGGATGCACCCTGACCGGGACCCATTTTTCGGGCTGCGAGTTCAAGGAGTGCACCTTTGTCGGATGCCGTTTCGACCAGGGAAACATGCAAGGGACCAAGATCTCCAAGTGTCGGTTCGAAGCCACGGATATTTTTGGTTCTACCTTTGCCTCATCCACCTTTGTCCAGAATACCTGGTCGGTGTCGCTTCTAGACAGTGTCGTATTTTCCGGGTGTTCCAAACAGGGTGAACTGGTGACCATGTGTGTCTGCAGGCACGCGCGTTGGGATGATTGCATGTTCGTCGCTTCGTGCATGTCCGGGAATGTCTTCAACCGGGTCGCTTTTTCCACGTCCCGTTGCCTGGGCGTCGAGACGGTTTCTTCCCAGTTTGAGGACACGGTTTTTTCGTCCCTGACCATGCGCAATACCTCGACCAGGGATACCGGTTTTACGGGGTGTGTCTTCGAGGATCTGGATTCCATGGATCCCGTCTTTGGAAGGGCCAGGTGGGAAACGCTCTTTTGGGACACCCGTTTCGAGGAAGATACCGGTCCCCATCTTTCCAAAGACCTTGATGCCGGTGCGGTCCGGGCCGTGCTTCAGCACTGGCGGACGGAACAGGTCGCCCGTCTCAGGGAGCAGCGGATGCTGGACAACAACCAGCGCAGGCTCTCCCTGGCGGTGCAAAAATTCGGACCGACCCAGAATGATTTTTTCCGTCTCCTGCCCTGTCTTCTCCATTCGGCACGGTTCGAAGAGTATATGGATCTTCGGGGCATACCCGGGTGCAGGATCGAGGGGTTCGAGCCGGACCACACCCAGATGCGTCTTCTCGACGAGATATTTCCTTTCATAAAGGAGCGTTCCCGAACAGCGGTCAAATCCGAGATTGTCTCCATCGCCGCCCTGTATAGCATCGGGTCCGTGGGGACCGTGGCCCAGAACAAGAAGTCCGACCTGGATGTCTGGGTCTGTCTTTCCGGAGAAGGGCCGGACAAGATCCAACGGGCCCGTGTGGCCATGAAATGCGACGGACTCTCCACCTGGGCCAGGGAAGAGTACGGGCTTGAGGTGCATTTTTTTGTCATGACCATGGA
The DNA here is from genome assembly GCF_054921335.1 of Desulfoplanes sp. Classification (NCBI taxonomy): domain Bacteria; kingdom Pseudomonadati; phylum Thermodesulfobacteriota; class Desulfovibrionia; order Desulfovibrionales; family Desulfoplanaceae; genus Desulfoplanes; species Desulfoplanes sp. The sequence goes on from NZ_JBUDSQ010000039.1 coordinate 18,303, forward strand.
AGAGATCCGGGCCAACAATTTCGGGATACTCTCCCAGGAGGGATCCGGTTCCGCCCAGGCCCTCCTCCTCAAGGAGGAATTCTATCGGACGGCTCTGCTCATCGCCGGCAAGGAGCCCCGGTGGTGGGTCGTTTGCAACGGGGCGGAGCAGAGGTTCTGCCAGGACCTGGAAGAGCGCTCCTGCGATCTTGGAGAGATCGATGCCATACCCAAGGAGGAATTTTTTGGGGCTTCGCTCTGGCAGATTGTCGGTTCGGCGCGCAATCCCTACAAATCGTTGCTCAAGCTGGGGTTGCTCGAAAAATACGCCCTGGAGGGGGCATCGGCAGATACCCTCCTCGCGGAGAGGATCAAAGAGAATCTTGTTGCGGGGAAGAGGGAGGTCTACCAGATCGATCCCTACGGACTGCTGTACAAGGAACTTTTGCAATTCTACGGGAAGTTGGGCGACAAAGAGGGATGTACGTTGCTCAAGGAGAGTTTCCACTCCAAGATCAGGATGGACGAGATCGACCTTACCCTGGACCATCCCCGTCGCAAGGAAGAGAAGAGCGTGCTCTCCTTTTATTTCCAATCATCGGCCATCGACCGGGACAGGGTCCGTGCCTTGGGCAGGCGGTGGACCATGGCCAAGAGCATGGATGTTGGCGAGGCCATGAACCGTTTCATGCTCGGGGCCTATCGCCGTATTCGGGACAAGGTTTCTGCGGCGAACATGGATGTTTCCATCCGTCCCGAAGAGATGACCGCCCTTGGCCGGACCATCTCGGCCTATTTCAGCCGAGAGCCGGGTAAGGTCCGGCGGATGTTTTTCTTGGGGCCGGAACCTATCGAGTACCAGGAGTTGTATTTTTTTACCGAAAGGGGTGCGGACGGCAGCAAGATTTTCGCGGTCAAGGCCCGTAAAAAGCACGAACCGCGGGTTCTGGACGCCCTGGAGGTGGTCCGCAAGGATGGCGATCCCATCCGTCTTTCGGCCTGGCTGGCCGTGAACAATGTATACAGGCGGGGACTTCTCGTGAGTGGCAACCCCAGCCTCGCTCCCGTGTCTGTCTCTTTTCTCCAGGGGCTCTTGAATGGCGTTCTTGAAGTCTTCCCGCCCCAAGAGGTGTTCACCGCCAACCAGGAGGAGTTGCTGGAAGAGAAGAGGGTCATGAAGCTTTTGTGTTTCTTGAAAAAAGGATGGGACGGGGACGACCAATACCTGACACGGGCGGATGTTCTTTACTCCACCTCCTGGGGCGAACTCTACAGTATAGCCTTTGACCACCCCGCCGTGACCGTACGTACGGATCCTTTGGATTTTTTTTCCAAGACCCTTCCCTGTCCGCTGGATTGGGAGGCCGAACTGTATCAGTACCGGCCCTCTTCGGGAAGGATCACATCGTTGTTATCCAGATAACCCCCACCCTGCCTACAAAGGAGGAACCCTATGGAACTTTTGAGCGTACCCGTTGAAAAACCCGAGGACATGAATTGTATCCTTGGGCAGTCCCATTTTATCAAGACCGTGGAGGATCTCCACGAGGCCATGATCAATGCCGTGCCCATGGCAAAGTTTGGACTCGCCTTTTGCGAGGCCTCCCAGGACTGCCTGGTCCGCTACTCCGGGACAGACCCCGAACTGGTGGAGCTGGCCAGGAAGAACGCCTACAGTCTGGCCGCCGGCCATATGTTCATCATCTTTATGAAGGACATTTTCCCCCTCAATGTGCTCAACGCGGTCAAGAACGTGAACGAGGTCTGCCGGGTCTTTTGTGCCACGGCCAATCCCGTGGAGGTGGTTATCGCCCAGACCGAACAAGGACGGGGAATCCTCGGGGTCATCGATGGTTCCGCATCCAAGGGGATCGAGACCGAAGAAGATATTGCCGCGCGCAAGGGCTTTTTGCGGACCATCGGCTACAAGGGATGAGTTGACTGTTTCTGGAGAATGCCCGTGTCCCCTGAATGTTTCGACCTTCGGGGGATTACTTTTTGGAAACCCGAAAAGGTAAGACAGAGGCTGACGGTTATACCGAACCCCCTTCCTGGAGGGGCATACCTGCGTGTCTGCCCTTTGAGATGCATGTTCGATTTTGCGGGGAATTGTGCTCAGTCCCGAAACAGATCTATCACGTTCCACTATGAACGTTCGCCAGTGATGGTCCTCCCGCCAATGGTCGTCATCCCGCCCCAGGCCGGGATCTGCGCAGTCCGCACTGCGCACTGTGCACTGTGCACTGTGCACTGCTGTCCTGTCTCCCCGCATCCTTTATGTTCTCCTCCAGCCTGCGTTTTCCTCTGGCCTCCTCAAAGGGCAGATATGGAATCTGCCCCTACGGGGGGCGTCTCCTGCCTCCCTTGCACTCCCCTGTCCGCAATCCGGATAGACCGACATGGTATGGAAGATGCTTCCCTCATGGGTGGCTGTGCCCTGATTACCATGTTTCATGTTGTCACCCAAGGAGTGTTCCATGTCCTACCCCCTTACCCTCCAGTCCGTCACCATCCTCTCCTCCAGAATCGTGAACAGTCGGTTGCTGGACATCAGGGGCATTTCTCTTACCGGCGTTCTTGATATCGAGTTGGTCCATCATCCCGACATCCGGATTGACGGGGATGATCCGGACCCGGGGGATGATGACCTTTTGTTGTCCATCGAGGAATTTAGGGCAGGACTCATGGATTGGTTGGGAGATACGGAAATGGCCTGGCTCAAGACCCCGCTTTCCGGTGTGTACTCCCTGGAGGTCCGTCAGAACGGTAGTGCCGTACTTTTCTGGTTGGGGAGGGCGGATCGCCGGGGTTGATCGGTTGCAAAGAGAGCTATTATATCCCTATATTTTAATATGTTAAAAGATGTAGTGGCTTTTTTGAAATTTCCGTTGCCTTTTTGTGCCTTCTTGGGCAAAGGCGGACACAGAGACGTTTTCAAGGAACCACTCAAGGAGGTAGTAACCATGTTCAAGGCAAGCGCTGTCACATTCGGTGCCGGCGATCCCTATGTGTTTACATTCAACGAGAGAAACCAGCGGAGTTTTATCCCCAAACCGTCACCGCGTCTGTTCAAGCGGCTCGAGGAAAATGTGCTCGAGCGGATCATCGCATACTGTGACCGGTTTTTTGCTGTCGCCATTTTCACCTGCAGCTGGGTGATCAAGGCGGATGATTCGCCGTATCGATAACATCGTTTTTTTTGCCGTATTCCATTCCAAAAGCCCTTGCCCGCAAGGGCTTTTGGCGTTTTGGGGCAATGATGAATGGATCATTATCCGTGTGTGCCGGCAAGGCCGAGCAGACGCCCGGCGTTGCCGAGGGGAGAGGGGGAGAGGGTTGGAAAATGTATTTTTTTGCTAAAATTGTAAATTACAAGCTTAAAAGTTACTTAAATCTTTTTGTAAATAACAAAATTGTTTAATTTGAAATAGGGGGAAGCAGCTTGTTTGTTTTTAGTCAATAATATCAATATAATAAAAACCTGGCCCCTCTCTTGCTTTAAGGGAAACATCGTTCAACATTGTTTCCAACCCACTTTTAACAAGGGAGGCTTTTTTATGTCGTGGTCGTACAAGAGGTCATCTTTCGGAACATTCTTTAAATCAATGTGGCTTGCGGGTGCCCTGGTGTGTGCGGTTCTTCCCACGGCAGCCCTTGCTGAGTCTGAACCCCTTTCCCAGGCCAATGCCAACATCCTGTGGACGCTTCTGGCCGCCTTTCTGGTCATGTTCATGCAGGCCGGGTTCGCCATGGTCGAGACCGGATTCACCCGTGCCAAGAATGCCGGAAACATCATCATGAAGAATGTCGTCGATTTCGGGGTCGGATCCATCTCGTTTTTCTTTCTCGGCTTCGCCCTGATGTTCGGTCTGGATGCCGGCGGATTTCTGGGCACCAGCGGGTTCGGACTTTCGGGGATCACCCCTGAAACAGGCGACGGTCAATGGACCCTGACCTTCTGGTTCTTCCAGTCGGTATTTTGTGCCACGGCAGCGACCATTGTCTCGGGTGGTGTTGCCGAACGGACCAAGTTCAGCTCCTATCTCGTCGTCAGCCTGGTGCTTTCCGCGGTTATCTATCCCATCTCCGGCCACTGGTGCTGGGGCAGTCTGTGGCTCGGCGATTCCGGTGCGGGCTGGCTCGAAGGGCTTGGATTTACCGACTTTGCCGGTTCCACCGTTGTCCACTCCGTGGGTGGCTGGATCGCCCTGGCAGGTGCCATCGTTCTTGGACCCCGTATCGGTAAATATACCCCGGACGGCAAGGCCAAGGCCATTCCCGGTCACAATATTCCTCTGGCAGCACTGGGCGTGTTCATCCTCTGGTTCGGCTGGTTCGGTTTCAACGCCGGCAGCACCACAGCGGCTGACGGAACCATCGGATACATCGCCGTGAACACCTCTCTGGCCGCATGTGCCGGTGCCATCGGCGCCATGATCATGGCCTGGATCAAGTTCGGCAAGCCCGACACCTCCATGACGTTGAACGGCGTGCTCGCCGGTCTGGTCGGCATCACCGCAGGTTGTTACGAAGTTTCTCCCGCAGGTTCCATCCTCATCGGATTCATGGCCGGATTTCTGGTAGTCCTGTCCGTAGAATTTATCGACAAGGTCCTGCACATTGACGATCCGGTTGGTGCGGTTTCCGTTCACGGTGTCTGCGGCGCTTTCGGTACTCTGGCAGTTGGTCTGTTCGCAGCCCCCGGCTACGGTGATCAGGTCGGTCTCTTCTACGGCGGCAGCGCAAGTCTCCTTCTGGTTCAGCTCATGGGTGTGGCGGTAGTCTTTGCCTGGGCCTTCGGCACCGGTCTGGTCATGTTCAAGGTCATCAAGGCGGTCTGCGGTATCAGAGCCAGCGAAACCGAAGAACTTAAAGGCCTGGATATCACCGAGCACGGCATGGAATCCTACAACGGCTTTCAGATCTTCACCACGGAATAGGTATGCGTGCAACGTAAACAGCAGAACCAGGACAACGAACAATCAGCGAGTGTTTCCAACCACCCAAAAATGCCGGAATAATCCGTAGGGGCACGGCGCGCCGTGCCCCCCTTCCCGGAACCCAGAAAGGCCCTGATAAAAGAGCGAAAAGAAGGCATCTCACCAGGCAGCCAGGGGAAAGCAGACCCGGAAACACCCCGCCAAGATCAAGGAGAGAAAAATCATGAAACTCGTTATCGCATACATCCGGCCCGAACGGCTCAATGCCGTCAAACAGGCCCTTTATGAAAAGAAAATATACAACATGTCCGCCACCAACAGCCTGGGCAGCGGAAGGCAGAAGGGATTTACCGAAACCTACCGCGGCGTGGTCATGGAAGTGAATCTCTTGAAAAAGATCCGCCTGGAAATCGGTCTCAACGACGAATTCCTGGACGCCGCCCTGACCGCCATCAAGGAAGGCGCCCAGACAGGTGCCGAAGGCGACGGCGTCATCTTTGTCCAGGACATGGAACAGGCCATCCGCATCCGTACCGAAGAAGAAGGATCATCCGCAATGGGTTGATTCTTTCCATCACAATGTTCCATCCCACCTCCTTAGCCGGACGGATACCGCCCGTCCGGAACCAAACAAGGCCCCTGTGCAAGCAGGGGCCTTGTTTGGTTCCGGGGTTGTGGGGTGCAACGATGAGGATTCATACGTATAATGAGAAAACGGCGACGGCGTCCATTATGAGGGCACGGCGCGCCGTGCCCCTACGGGAGAACGATTTGGCCGTCCCGTGTGCGGTTCGATTTCAACCCTTGTCCGAGCCTTCAAGTCCGTCGTGACCAGACGTGTCAATGAATCACGCGGGATTTCCTGTATAAAATTATGGCAACGCAATTATTGGCAACACGTTATCCGTGGTACATCGGATTTGCATCGCATCCGGGAGTACATCCAGACCAATCCTGCCCGCTGGGAAAAAGATTCATTATTTAGATGACATGGATCATCAGGTAGATTTCCAAATGCACCCGACGTAGGGGCACGGCGTGCCGTGCCCGTTTTTCTGCGCCCCGGGAGGTGCAGAAAAACAGATCGACCTGAGGCAATACAACGTGTCCGAATGACGTTATATGACGTCTGCAAAACACCCTGTTTGAAAGTTTCCAAAGATTTCGACCTGTCGGGAAATTTTGACGGAATATGGACTTTGCGTGTCCAAGCTACTACAAATGTTTTTTGGGGCTCTCCCTCTTGCCTTATCTTTTTTCGTGCGTTATTTTACAAAGATGATTTAAGCTAAAATAACAAAAAATCTTATTTTACCTTCGAGACGGATAGCATGAAACGAGACCTCCAGGGCAGATATGTAACCATATCCACGGCAGGTGAAAAGGCACGAGCCTTTGTTCCGGCGCCGTTGCCGCCGCATCCGCCCATAGAATGGACGGCGGAACTACGTACCAAATTCGATCAGGCGCTCCTGGCTCTCGGGCGGCTGGACTCTGTCTCTACCTTGCTGCCGGATACCTCGATGTTTCTTTACATGTATGTCCGTAAAGAAGCGGTGCTTTCCTCCATGATCGAGGGCACCCAGTCCTCACTTTCAAACCTGCTGCTGTTCGAGTTGGATCAGGAACCCGGTGTTCCCCTTGATGACGTGCGTGAGGTCAGCAACTATGTCGCAGCCCTCGAACACGGGTTGTACCTGCTGGAAAAAGGGTTGCCCCTGTCACTCCGGTTGTTCCGTGAGGTTCATAGCGTATTGCTGAGCAAAGGCCGGGGCAGAAATCAGGCCCCGGGGGAATTTAGACGCACCCAGAACTGGATCGGCGGCACTCGGCCGGGCAATGCGGCTTTTGTTCCCCCTCCTGCCGATGAACTGCTGGAGTGCATGGGCAAGCTCGAACTCTTCCTCCACGACACGCCCACGCCAACCCCAGTGCTGCTCAAGGCGGCACTTGCCCATGTACAATTCGAGACGATCCATCCCTTCCTCGACGGCAACGGCCGTCTGGGTCGTCTCTTGATCACCCTTCTGCTCTGTGACCAGAAGGTATTGCAGAAACCGATGTTGTACCTCAGCCTCTATTTCAAGACCTTTCGTCAGCGTTATTATGAATTGCTTGGCAATGTACGCACGACCGGCGATTGGGAATCGTGGCTCGTCTTTTTTGCCGAGGCGGTCATCGTCACCGCCACACAAGCGGTTGAAACTGCCCGGAATCTTCTTGACCTCTCAAGCCGGGATCGCGACAGGATCAGCAGCTTGGGCCGTGCGGCAGCGTCCACCCTGCAGGTTCATCGGGCACTCTTGGAACACCCCGTGGCCACATCCGGTTCACTGGTAAAGAAGACCGGCATCACTCCGGCGACGGTCAACAAGGCTCTTGGTCATCTGGAAAAGCTCGGCATCGTGAAGGAGCTGACCGAAAAAAAACGTAATCGGCTGTTCAGTTATGTAGAGTATATAAAGATCATGAACCGCGGCAC
>NZ_JBUDSQ010000040.1:0-25402 GCF_054921335.1 Desulfoplanes sp.
CGTAGGGGCACCCCTTGCGGGTGCCCTTTTGGCGAGGAAGCCCACCTCTGGGACGCTGCCTGGATTGGGCACCCGCAAGGGGTGCCCCTACGATTTGGTTGCCCTGGACGTACATCCACAATCCATTTTGAAAACTCCGTGTTCCAACGTGGTTCTGGTTTAAAACTTCCCATTTGAAAATGGTTATGCTCCAAGGAGATGGGCATGTTTGCAAAAAAAAACGGAGTTCTTCAGGGTTGGATCTGCTGGCTGAACAGAATGGCGGCTTTACTCCCGGGGGGATTGGGAATAGTGATTCCTCGTATACTTATGTCGCATTGAACCAATCTCTCAAAGGTCTATACAATGAGCACACCGCGGAAGAAACAGCTGCCGGCCCTTGTCTGGATGGACGCCTACTCGGTAGGAATCGATGTTCTAGACAATCAGCACAAGGAACTCATCAAGATTGTCAATCAGTTCCATGAAAATTTGTCCAATTTTAGTGGATTCGACTGTCTTTCAACGCCTTCCAAAAAAATCGGGATCTATGGGACCATACTCAGCCTGCGGAGTTATTTTCTCAATCACTTCAGCACGGAAGAACGGTTCATGATGCGTAGCAAATATCCGGATTTTTTTGAGCACAAGAAAGAGCACGATCTTTTTATCCGCAAGGTCTTTGATTTCGAGGAGCATTTCGTGCAGGGGAAGCTGAACATTGCCAGGGAGATGGATGCCTTTCTTTTGATGTGGCTCAAGAAGCATACCTTGGAAATGGATGCCAAGTATAAAAAACATCTCACCGCGCATTTTGGAAAGACGGAACACGGTCCCAGCTTCGAGGATATCAAGGCCATGGCCGATGAACCGGAAGAAACAGCAGAATGATACCTTGCCCGATCGGACGGTGATCAGGAAATTCCGGCCCAGTAAGCCCCATGACCAATCCCTTGTTTTTTCCCCTCTTCCGGGGCTCGAAAAAACAGGGCGATTTGTGATCTGCCCCTATTCATCTATCCGGAATTATTGCGTTTATGACTATTTTTACCGGGAATTGCTGCATGATGATCACGTTTATCCATTGACCCTCCACGAGCATTGATGACGATACCTATCCTGGAATTGACCTGTGCCGGACTCATCCATGAGCTTGGCCAGCGTTTTGGCAAGGGTGCCTATCACGGACACGCCCTGTACCGGCATATCATGCAGCACGGCCGACAGGACGTGTCCGGGATCGGCGCGTTTGGAAGGTCCGGGGATCTTGCGGACAGGGTGCAGGCCACATTGGAGCAGGAAAGCGGGGAAATCGCCGAGACTGTGAACGAAGGCGGGACCATCAAGTTCGTGACCACCCTTGTTGACGGTGCCCGCATCGAGTCCGTGATCATCCCCATGGAAGGGTATTCCACAGTGTGTGTATCTTCGCAGGTGGGGTGCCGGCAGGGGTGTGTTTTCTGCGAGACCGCGGCCATGGGATTCGTGCGTCAGCTCACCGTTGAAGAGATCGTGGCCCAGGTCTGGAGGGCCCGGCATGTATTGGGGCATCCGGTGCGCAACGTGGTTTTCATGGGCATGGGTGAACCCCTGGACAATTTTGACAATGTCGTCCGGGCGATCCGGGTCATGCAGGACCAGCGGGGGCTGGACATTGCGCTTCGACGGATGACCGTTTCCACGGCCGGGCGCGTGGACGGGTTGGCCCGATTGGCCGGGGCCGGGCTGACTACCATTCGTGTAGCCGTGTCCCTGAACGCGGCCAACGACGAGCTGCGTTCTGAGATCATGCCAGTGAACAAGCGGTTTGCCCTGGCCGAACTCAAGCGGGCCTTGCAGGATTTTCCCCTGCCTCCCCGCCGAGAATTTTTTATTGAATACGTGGTCTTCAAGGGACTCAATGGGAGCAGAACGCATGCCGAAGAAGTGCTTGCCTTTATTCGGGACCTGCCGGTACGGGTGAATATTATTGGGTACAACCCGGGACGTAACGCCCGGTTCGGGGCACCTGAGGACGAGGATCTGCTCGCCTTTGCCGGGTATTTGCGCGAACATGGCGTGCACACCCGCATCCGCTGGAGCAAGGGGCGGTCCATCATGGCCGGGTGCGGGCAATTGGCTGCAAGGGATGTCGGATAAAGGGTGCTCCGTGCTCCCCTGCTATCGATTGGATAATTGACCGATAGACAGGCAAGTACCGGTTGGACCCGAACGCCTTGTCGTCTCTCGCCTCCTGGGGCTCGTGAAAACGGGCAATCCGTGGATTGCCCCTACATGGTTTTTTGGCATAATTGTTTTTTTGGACTTTTTCCGGGAAATTTCGGGATACATTACCGTAATTGATTGATATCCAGCCTGCGGCCGCAATGGGGGCAGGTGGATATGCTCTTGATATCCCCGATGCTCGGCCAGAAGAGCGGAGTGGAGAGGTTGCTCTCGAGAATGTACTGGACCCAAAACAGGTAACCGCATTCACAGAATCTCTTTTGCATGGAGTCTCCTCGGTAGAGATTGTTAAGTTATTTTAACAGTGTATATAAAAAAATATGCCAAGAAGCCTGAAATGGTGTTGGTACGATGCGTCCAGCCGGGATTGAAAATCTATGGGGCGGTTCTTGAGTGTCGAAATTGCAGGGGCGTACCGGTGTGCGCGCCCAAGTCTGCTGCTCAATCCCTGAAAAGTATTGATTCTGGAGCGGTCATGGTACTCTGCGGATGCACTTGATGGAAAATTTAAGCAGGGGCGGACACATAGGTCCTCCCCCACGATATGAGGACATTTGGCAATATGCCGGTCTCTCGGTTACCGGTACTCCCGGCAGACCCAGAGGATGCGGCCCAGGATGCGCAGGGTTTCGGTTTCGTCCCCCTGAAGAAAAATCGGGGTGTAGCTCGGGTTCGTGCTGACGAGGGCAATTGTGTCGGGATGGCGCTCGATCCTTTTGACAAGCAGGCTGTCTTCCACGCCCAGGGCATAGATGGCCCCTGCGTGCATGCGTGTCTGGGACTGGTCGATGAGCACGGTGTCTCCGTCTCTGAGTTCGGGTTCCATGCTGTCACCGAGAATGTCCATGAGGACCATGTCCTTGGGGTTGCCTCTGGTTTTGAGCCATGATCCGGAAAAGACCATGGTGTCCTTGACCATTGATCCGGTATCAAAGGAGCCGCCACCGGCGCAGAGTCTCGCGGCAACCTTGGGGATGGCTACGGAGTCCTCTTCAGGCCCCCCCCGGATGTAGCGGTCTCCCCGTCCCTCCAAAAGCCAGCGCGGATTCAGGCCGTAGAGTTCAGCCAGCTTGAGCGCCCATTTTTCCGGAACTTTTCCCTTTTTCTTGGCCATGCTGATGGCCGCCCTGTTCACGCCAAGCAATGCCGCTAAGGCTATCTGGGTCTCAATGCCCGTTGCCGTGAAGGTTCGCTGGAGAAATCCGTCCACGGATGTTTTAAAGGATGTTGCACGTGGTGTGATCGGCATTGGAGGCCCCGGTGTTTTGCGTTGTTCAATTTGTTTAACAATCTGGCCATGGGTCGTCAAGAGGTTTGTTGACACATGGTGTCTCCTGACTACATTTGCACGGCGTTAGCGGGCGTTGATCGTCCTGCTTGGGGTGCGGGCCGATGCCTGCCATGGAACGCATCATGCGAACGTAAGGAATTCCGTGTTTATCAAATTGTTGTGTATAGCCCTTGCTGGTGGCCTCGGGGCACTGAGCAGGTATCTTCTGGCCGGTGCCATTCAGGAGATGGCCGGTCAGTCCTTTCCGCTGGGGACCGCACTCGTGAACGTCCTGGGATGCTTTCTGTTCGGGTTCATCGTCACCCTGATCGATGAGAGAATGGTGTTGCCGCCCGGGCTCAAACCCTATCTGCTCACCGGATTCATGGGGGCATTCACTACCTTTTCCACCTATGCCTTTGAGACGGCATCTCTCATCCGGTATTCCCAATGGCTGCCGGCTGCAGTCAACGTGCTTGGTCAGACCGTGCTCGGAGTTGTTTTTCTATTTGCGGGCATCTTTCTAGCCCGGGCGATCTGATTGGTAGATGTTGCCCATGAAAAGGGCGGACACACAGGATGTGCCTGCAAAAAAAATATTTTTGCAGGCAGGGTTAAGGTTTAAGTTGAAATGTTTAGGTAAAATCAGGTTGTTACAAAATATGGTTTTGAGCTTGGATCTCGATTTTTGACTTTTTGCAGGAGCATCACGCAGGCCCGTCCCTCCGAGAATGCTCCATTTCCTATAGCGCTATCAAAATCACCACCAATTTGAAGACGTACCGCTTTTTTACCTCACCATAGAAAAAACGGCCACCATTGTGGCCGTTTTTATTTTCGGGCTTCAGGCACCGGGGTCATGACTGGATTTCAATTTTTTTGGCCTTGGTGGGTTCTGCCTTGGGCAGGGTGATGGACAGGATCCCCTTGTCGTATGTGGCCTCGATCTTGTCTTCCTTGATTTCCATAGTCAGTGGGAGTGACCGATAGAAGGAGCCGTAGCTCCGCTCAATGCGTTGGTAGTTCTCTTTTTTTTCCTCTTCTTCGAATTTTTTCTCCCCCTTGATGACCAGCATATTTTTCTCCAGAGAGATGTCCACGTCTTTGGGTTCCATTCCCGGGATCTCCGCCTTGACCGTGATGTTCTTGTCATCCTCGCTCACATCGACGGCAGGGAATTGGGCTTCCCTCATCATCGGAAATTCAAAAGGACTCCGCCAAAAGTCTTCCATCAGGTCGGCAATGGATGTCGGCCTTTGGGTTCCATGAGAACTTTTCTTGAGTTCCGGAAGAAATTTTCTAAACATACCAGATACCTCCTTGCTGATGGTTGCTGAACCCCCGATCCAGCGTGGTCATTTTTCATGACCTGCGCAGATCCTCTATGGAAATATGGTTGGGACCATCGTTACGCTTGTTGCGAAATTTCGTCAAAGGGGGTTTCGAATAATCCCTTGAGCGATTCCATGGCCTCGGTGGCGTCCTGCCCGCACACCTTTATCGTGATGGCCGATTCATGGGGAACGGCCAGGCAGAGGATGTCCAGGATACTTTTTGCATCGGCCTTTTTATCCTGGGCAATGATCCATATCTTTGCCTTGAAGCGCTGGGCTGTTTGGGCGATCAATGCCGCTGGCCGGGCGTGGAGCCCGGATTTGTTCGTGATCCGGAGGGACCGTTCCAAGGTAGGCATTTTCGGGGTGTCGTGCATAATGGAAACCGGTTCGTTTGGGTAGAGGAGCAGGGGAAGAATACTTGTTTTGGGCTGGTACTTTTTTCGCATAAGCACGGTCGCAGAAAGAAGCGTTACAAATGCTGGAGGCCAAAGAGTGTGTGCCTCCCACCGGGGCGGGGCTGCACACACGAACGATCAGGAATCGTCCCTACGAGATTTTGGGCAATGCCATAGGTGTTTTTGCACGTATGCTTAGCAGGTGGGATGCCAATTTGTTTTGTTGTTCTGTCAAAAGATTACAGGTGGTTATAAGGTGCAGTCTGTTCGGAAAAACCGGAAATGTCTTCTTTTTTTACACTGTGGAAAAATCCGTAACAACCCGTGGACGGCTCTGTGCCCTCACAGGGGACCGCAATGGGGGAGGGTATGCGTCAAGCGCTCTTGATTATTGATATGCTCAATGATTTTGTCCTAAAGGAAGGTCCGCTCTATGTCCCCATGGCGAGGGAGATCGTCCCGGCCGTCCGGCAGCGGCTCGATCAATTCCGTACGCGGGACAATCCGGTACTGTTCCTCTGTGACCAGCACGAACATGACGACAAGGAATTCACCCAATTCGGCTGGCCGCCCCATGCGGTCAGGGGAACTTCCGGCGCCCGGGTCGTGGACGAACTCGCTCCCATGCCTGGGGACCATTTTGTCCCCAAACAACACTATTCCGCCTTTTACAGGACACGGTTGGACGAAATCCTGCGCCTGGTGAGGGCGGAGGAATTGGTCCTTACCGGCTGTGTGACCAATATCTGTATCCTTTATACAGCGGCCGATGCGGTCATGCGGGGGTACCGGGTTCGGGTGCCCGAATCGTGCGTGGCAGCGCTTGATGAGCGGGAAGGGCGGTTTGCTCTGGAGCAAATGGAAGGGGTGCTGAAGGCGATTGTGGAGTGGAGAGGATAAAAGGTGAGGATGCGGCCCTTGTTGTCGATGGAGTACTCCCCACAAGTACGGCTATCCATGTAGAGTGGGGACTCGGGGTGAAAAAGTTTCAGGGAGACCCGCTTCCCCGGCCTGTACGGAAGATGCAGGGCCGCAGACATTTTTACATCCGTCCAAGTATACAACAAACTCCCTTGGCACAAGATATATGCATAAATCGGAATTCCGTCCACCCTGTATAAAAAGGGGGAGCCTGTGGCAGTACGTCCAGAGGCTTCCCCTTTCTCATCAAAATGCCTGCGCGGATGCAGGACAGGTTGGTCATTTTTGGTGTTCCTGCAAAAGTTGTGTGCGTAATTCGTTGAGGCCTCTGGTGATGGCCACCTTGTAGATATGGGGATTCAATAGGCGCAGGGAGCCCTCGGGAAGGTGTTCGAGTTGTGAGGCGCGTCGGTCGGTCAGGGTGGCAAGTTCAGGTTCGTCCCTGACTATGGTCCCATTTTCCATGACAATGTTGCTTATGGATTCGATCCGGACTCCCTCGGGAATAGTCCTGCTTCGCAAGAGTGGTGCCGTGGGGTCGTAGACACGGTCGCCGGGTCCCGGGATTTCAGCTTCTAGTGATATGATATCCATGAACAGGCTGCCGTCGGGATTGGTCAGTCGCCAGAGCTTCTTGCGGTCCGGCAGGGTCAGCTTGGAGGGGTCGTTGGTGATCTTTAATTTCGGAACGTCGTTGCATCTGGCAAGTTTGTACACTCCGCCCAAAGCGCCCCCTCCCTCGCCACCGCAGGTGGCCAGCTGTGTCCCCACCCCCCATATGTCCACGCATCCACCTTCACGGTTGACCGAATCGATGACATATTCGTCCAGGTCGCTCGATGCCGTGATGAGCACTCCGGGGAATCCGGCCGCGTCGAATGTTTTGCGGACTTCCTTGCTCAGATAGGCCAGGTCGCCGGAATCCAGCCGTATTCCCCTGAGCGCTTCACCTCTTCCGCGCATTTCTTTGGCCACGGTGATGGCGTTGGGCAGACCGCTTTGCAGGGTGTCGTAGGTGTCGATGAGCAGGATGCAGTTTTGGGGAAAGCACCGGGCGTATGCCCTGAATGCGGTCAGTTCGTCGGGAAAGCTCATTACCCAGCTGTGGGCGTGGGTGCCCTTGACCGGTATGCCCATATCCTTGCCCGCCCAGATGTTGCTGGTGCTCTTGATTCCCCCGATATAGGCGGCCCGGGCCACGCTGAGTCCGCCATCCGGTCCCTGGGCCCTGCGCAGTCCAAACTCGAGGACGGTTTTTTTGCCGGCCGCAGTAGCCACTCGAGCGGCCTTGGTGGCGACCAGGGTCTGGAAGTTGATGAAATTGAGCAGGGCCGTTTCGACATATTGGGTCTCCGCCAGGGTTCCTTCGACAGTGAGAAGGGGTTCCCTTGGAAAGACGCATGTTCCCTCGGGTATGGCGGTCACTTTGCCTTTAAAACGGAAATCTTTCAGAAAATCGAGAAAATCGGGCTTGAATTCTCCCAGATCGCGTAGGTAGGCAATGTCCTCTTTTTCGAATGTGAGGTTTTCCAGAAAATCAAGGGCCGGTTTGAGACCGGCAAAGACGGCATAACTTCCACGGAATGGTGGGGTGCGGAAATAGAGATCAAAGGTGGCCGGGGTGTCATGGATACCCTCGGCAAAGTATCCGGCGAGCATGGTCAATTGGTAGAAATCCGAAAAAAGCGGGGAATAGGTTTGCATGTCGGCAATGTCCGGTGTTGGGATGAGCAATGAAAGGTCGACGAAAAGCGTGATCCGTCATGGTATATTGACAAATAAGGATAGACCCCATTGAATCTGGGGTCAATGATGATGTCCCGCCCTGCACCCTGCCATGGCCTCAGTTCGGTTCTTCCTCCCTTTCCCGCATGATCACCGAGATGCACCATGACCTATTCCTGTGCCATGTTTGCCGATCCTGAAAAAAAAGAACCCCTGCACGAGGCCCAGACCCGCATCGCCCGGGTTCTGACCGGGCATACAGGGCTGAACATCATGCACGCCGAGAGTCTGGGTCTGCACTATGCAGCTACGCTGGTCGCCTGGAGAAAGCGGTTTCAGGATAACCTGGATCGGATCCGCGATCTCGGTTTCGACGACAGGTTCGTCAGGAAATGGCTCTATTATCTGGTGAGTTGCGAGGAGGGGTTCAGGAGCGGGCATGTGAACGACTATCAGTTCGTCATGGCCCGCCCCGGGGAACAAAGAAGGAGATCGGCTTAAAGAGGGGGATCACACGTTTCGGGTGATGAAATCCAGGGATTTGACCGTTTCCCGCAGGAATTTGCCCGGGCTGAACTTGACCGTCTTGTGGGCTGGGATGGTGATCTCCTCTCCGGTCTGGGGATGTCGTCCCTTGTGCTCGGTTTTGTCCACCACCTTGATGGAGCCCACGCCCGGGAGCAGGATCTTGTCCCCTTCGGCCAGGCTTTCCGTGATGATGTCGATCATGGCGTTGACGGTCTTGCGGGTTTCCTCGGGAGACCCGCCTGTCTTTTCCTGGAGCAGGGCAACGAGTTCGGTCTTGTGCATGGCTTTGTGTCTCCTTGGGCTGTGAAAAATGAAACTATATGGTCGAGACTGTTACATGGTCATTGGGGCGGAGACAAGAAGATATTTGTACACGTTACCATGTCTTCGTGTACAGTGCAGCTCACTCGGTACAATCGTACAAGAGTTGCTTTGAGGGGGGGCTGTAAAATCGGTAACGGTTGTCACTATTCTATTGGTATAGGAAGGACAAGAAGCGACAGGCTGATCAGCCGAGCATGGAATCAAGAAGATTTCGGGCCAGAAGCGCTTCCTGTGTCAGACGGTTGGTGACGGCAGACTGAACCTGGCTGGAGGAACTGGAAAATTGTGTCTTTCTGATTGCGTAGATCTGATCCACGAGGCGTGATGTCACTCGGGTGGAATCACCTGGGTCGAGATTTTTCAGAGCACGCGTGAAGATGTCGCCGGCTCCTGAGGGGCCGTGCTGCACCGCGGTGGAAAAAAGCACCTCCTGGAGCGGGGCCGAGAAAAGATTCTCTCCCAGCCCGGTACGTTCGAGGATCTTCTCCAGGGCGGGCAGGTAATGGGTTTTGGTGATGAAGCGGTGCTGCAGTTCGCCGAACAGATCGGGTTCTTCCCCGGCGATGGACTGCCAGGTACTCGGCATGGCCCCTTGGGTGCTTCCGGTGTCCGCCGGCCCTGCCTGCTCGAGACGCTCGGCCCAGGTGGGGATCTCTTTGCGTAGAAAGTCGATGAACTGGTCCATGGTCCCCTGGCGGGAAGAAATCTGATAGGTGCCGTAGGAAGTTCCGCCATGCCGGTCATAGCCGACGGCGTCACATTGTTCGCCGGATTCGAAATGGCGCGAGAGCATGCCCCGTGGGGGTGATGCGGCGGATTCCGGGCCGGGGGTGCCGTGTCTGGTAACGATTTTTTGTGCCAGCCTGTCGACCCGGACATCAGCATCGTTGGAAGGAGGCATGGGGTCCGGAGTGGTCGGCTGGACATGGTCCGGGACAGATTGGTTCAGCTGTGG
This sequence comes from Desulfoplanes sp., assembly GCF_054921335.1. Classification (NCBI taxonomy): domain Bacteria; kingdom Pseudomonadati; phylum Thermodesulfobacteriota; class Desulfovibrionia; order Desulfovibrionales; family Desulfoplanaceae; genus Desulfoplanes; species Desulfoplanes sp. The sequence goes on from NZ_JBUDSQ010000040.1 coordinate 9,661, forward strand.
AAGCGACGATGGTTGGGCAAGGGAGCGCTGACCGGAAAGTTTGGACAAGGTGGCCAGAACATCGAGGTTGAGGGTCTGGGAAAAGAGATCGGTTCCCGAGGTTTTGGTCGGTGGATCGGTGTCGAACAGCACATTGGCCATGTTCAGATCCATTCGGGATTTGATCTGCTCGAATCGTTCCTGAAAGGACGTGTCCGACGTCTGCCCGTGATGGTGACGGTTTCCCGACACCGATGACGGTGCTCTGTAGAGGTCCGGATTGATTGGGATAAAATTGGGTTTGCTCATTGTCGCAACCTGAAGGGGTCATGGTTGTCGATAAATAAGCAAAAACCGGTCCACAGATCATTCCAGCCAGTGCCTTCGTGACCACACAGATCGCGGCGGCTGCAGCCACACTGGGCTGGATATTCATTGAATGGAAGCACAGCGGCAAGCCGACAACCCTCGGTGCGGCCAGTGGAGCGGTTGCCGGACCGGTTGCCATCACCCCTGCGGCCGGATTCGTGGGCGTGATGCCTTCACTGATCATCGGTGCGGCAGCGGGGCCACAAGGAAGTGTACAGGGGCGCCGAATATCAGGTGGATTTCGTATCCAAGATCAAGATCGACGTCATCGTGGACGACAGCCAGGTCGAAGAGATCATTGGAGCGGTCCAGGAGATCATTGGAGCGGTCCAGGAGATCGCCCGAACCGGCAAGGTGGGCGACGGCAAGATCTTCGTCATCCCCGTGGACAACGCGGTCCGCATCCGAACCGGAGAGCGGGGACCGGACGCCATTGAGTAGCGTACTCGTGAAAGTCTGCCATAAAGAACAAGAAAATTCTACAACCGCTTGAACGTAACACGTAAAACTGCGGCTTGACCGCATTAGGAATACCTCCGCAACCAAGCAAAAAAATCCCGGACAACCAATTGGTTGTCCGGGATTTTTTTGGGGTCGGAAGACCGAAACACTACCGCTTATTTCTTTGCTCGTTCAGCCTCGTGGATATCCTCGGAAAAATCCGGGGAGAGGTCCGCTGTCAGAAAATCCAGGGTCAGGGGCAGGCCGACCGAGATTTCCGGGACGTGCTGGATGGCCACGGTTCCGGAAATCATGGAGCAGCCAAGAAGATGTCCGCCCACTGTTTTGTCCTCGGAGAGGAAGTGGAGGTGGAAACCGGGGACCACCAGGGATTTGATGAATTCCGGCGTGTAAAATCCCACGAGGGTACCGGATAGATTGGTAAAGGTGAATTCGGATTGACTGCGGGTGACTTCCACCAGGGGGCGACCATTTTTTTGGGCCGGCACTGACCGGGCATGGACCAGGGAGAACGCCCCCTGGATCCTGATGGCGTAGACCATGTTTTCCGATGGGATGAGCTGTTTGAGAAAAGTATCGAAATCCGTTTCCTGTACTGGAGAGGTGAAGGATTCTTCAGTATCGGGAGAAAAGAAGGTGACTGCGGCAAATGGGGTCGTTGTGCTTGGGGGAACGCTGTGGATGGTACCGGAGCTGTCGGCGCGGAAGGTTTCTCCCTTATGGATGATCAGTTCTCCGTCGAGATGGTTGACGGTACCGATCCCGAAATCTCCTCGGGAGATCAGTTCCTCCAGGGTCGTCCTGGCTTGATACAGCCCCTGCATGAGTGCTTCCACGGGACATGAGACGAACAATGCGTGCATGGTGGTTTCCGTTTGTCAGAAGGTGGACTGTCGGGAATTATTTTGTGCTGGCTGATGGATGTGTGGATCGGTCTTGCCAAAAGACTTGAAAATGCACACAATATAAAAAGCTTGCACCAAAATCCGGTCAGTGGTCATTGGTCTTCAGGACCATGCCGGTCACATCAACAGCCACTTGAAGCTGAACATGGAGGATACAAGTATGTATTTCAAACAGATTGCGGTCAAGGGCATGGGATGTCTCTCCTACATCATCGGCTGCCCCCGGGCGCAGGTTGCCTGTGTGGTCGATCCCAAGCGGGACGTGCAGGAATATCTGGACATTGTCAGAGAAAACGGCATGAAGATCACCCATATCTTTGAGACCCATATCCATGCCGATCATATCAGCGGGAACCAGGAGCTGCGTTCGCGCACCGGGGCTGAAATCTGCTACATGGAGGATTCCCCGGTCACCTTCGAGCATACCGTACTGCACGAGGGCCAGGTCATGGAGTTCGGGAGCGCCAGGCTCGAGTTCATGAAAACTCCGGGACACACTCCCCATGCCATGTCCATCCTGGTCACGGATCGGTCGCGCAGCAAGGAACCCTGGTTCGTGCTCACTGGCGACTGTCTGTTTGTCGGGGATATCGGACGCCCGGACCTTGCCGGTGAAGAGCTCATCGACGAGCAGATCCACAATCTCTACAATTCCCTGTACAACAAGCTCGGAAAACTGCCGGCAAGTCTGGAGGTTTTTCCCGCCCATGGTGAAGGTTCTTTGTGCGGCAAGGGGATGAGCTCCAAGTCCAGTTCGACCATCGGGTTCGAAAAGGTGAGCAATCCCATTTTGTCCCTCACCGAAGAGGCATTCACCAAGAAGATGAAACAGGGGTTTCCCGAGAGGCCCAAGAGTTTCCATCATATCATCGAGACCAACAAGACCGGGGTTCCCCTGCTGGATCGGTGTCCCGTGGTCACGGATATGAGCCCCCGGCAGGTCAAGGATCTCGTGGACAAGGGAGCTGTGGTTCTGGACACCAGGGACACGGCCGCCTTCGGGGGCGTGCATATTCCGGGTTCCATCAATATCGGATTTGCCAACCAGACCGCCAACTGGATCGGCATGGTCATCGATCCCTCCTCGGAGCTCATCCTCGTGGTCACGGATCCCAAGGCCTACGAGGATATGTCTGTTCAGCTCCACCGTATCGGGTACGACAATATCATCGGTTATCTGTATGGAGGCATTGCAGCCTGGCAGGAAGGGGGTCATCCCATTGATCAGCTCTGGCAGATCTCCGCGGCCAAGCTCAATTCCAAGCTGGAAAAGGGAGACGGCAAGTACTTCTTCGATGTGCGCACCGATGGGGAATGGGCATCCGGACACATTCAGGGAGCCGAGCATCTACCGCTTCCCCAACTTTTGAAGGAAGTCCCGGACATCCCCAAGGACGAGGAAGTCATTGTCACCTGCGGGGTCGGCTACCGGGGCAATATCGCGGCAAGCTATCTCCAGAGCCAGGGTTTCGAGCACGTACACAGTCTGGCCGGAGGCATGGCCGCGTGGGTGAATAGCGGGTTGCCGTTGGTTGAGTAGGGAAGGATCGAGGATTAAGGATACAGGATCCCAAAAGCAGGAGACGGGAGAAACGGAGAACGGAGACAGGAAACAGCGTCAAAAAAGCCGCCCATATGGGCGGCTTTTTTGATGAGTCAGTATGATTGATAGCTGGTTTAGAACCCCAGATCATAGCTGGCAATGGCGGCTTCGATGCGTTGCTGGGATGCGTGCATCTTTTTCTCGAGTTCCGCCACATAGGCGTCCATGTCCAGGGAGATGCGGGCAACGCCCGAGTCGATGGCCGCCTGGGCCACGGCCGGGGCCACGTGGAGGATGAGGCGGGGATCCAGGGGCTTGGGCAGGATGTAGTCCGGGCCGTAGGTCATGGAGTCCATGCCGTAGGCATCCAGGACTTCCTGGGGGATTGCTTCCTTGGCCAGCTTGGCCAGAGCCTTGGCCGCTGCGATCTTCATTGCTTCGTTGATTGTGGATGCCCGAACATCCAGGGCGCCTCTGAAGATGAAGGGGAACCCCGAGACATTGTTGATCTGGTTGGGATAATCGGACCGTCCCGTGCCCATGATGCAGTCGGGCCGTGCCTCGCGGGCGGCGTCGAAGGTGATCTCGGGATCCGGATTGGCCATGGCGAAGATGACGGGATGGTCGGCCATGGATTTGACCATGTCCTGACTGAGGATATCCTTGACCGAGACGCCCAGGAACAGGTCTGCGCCCCTGATGACCTCTTCCATGCTCCCGTAATCCTTGTCCTGGGCGAAGATGGCCTTGTAGGGATTCATGCCCCCACGGCCCTCGTAGATGAGTCCCCGGGAATCGTACATGTAGATATTTTTGTTCTGCACCCCGAGGCTCTGATAGAATTTGGCGCAGGCAATGGCAGCGGCCCCGGCCCCGGAAACCACGACCTTGATGTTCTCGGCCTTCTTGCCGCTTATTTCCAATGCGTTGACCAGGGCCGCGCCGGAAATGATGGCCGTGCCGTGCTGGTCGTCATGGAAGACCGGAATGTTCAGGGATTCGATGAGCTTTTCTTCGATGTAAAAACATTCCGGGGCCTTGATGTCTTCGAGGTTGATCCCGCCAAAGGTGGGCTCGAGCATGGTGCATAATTCGATGATCTTGTCCGGGTCGGGTTGGTTGACGTTGATGTCGTAGACATCCACATCGGCAAAGGCCTTGAACAACACTCCCTTGCCCTCCATGACCGGTTTCCCGGCCATGGGGCCGATGTTCCCGAGTCCGAGCACTGCCGTGCCGTTGGAGACCACGGCCACGAGATTGCCCTTGTTGGTGTAGTCGTAGGCGACGGAAGGATCGTTCTTGATGGCCAGGCAGGCTTGAGCGACTCCGGGGGTGTAGGCCAGGGAGAGATGTTTCTGGGTCGCACAGGGTTTGACGGGGATGACCTCGAGTTTTCCCTTGCGTCCCTGGGAATGGTAGTCCAAAGCCTCCTGATTGGTGAAAAGAGCCATAGATCCTCCGTATTGTTGGCGGCGATTGTTGGTGTGGTAGGAATGTGATCGCTGGGTATATGCGGGGTGCATGAACCGGCTCGCGATCACAAAACGATAGTATATACTCCAGATTGTCAGGCAATTCAATATGGGCTAGTGGGGTCAAATGCGTACGACACTCGTTATCAATCTGACCCGGTTCGGTGATCTGATCCAGACACAGCCTGTGCTCAGCGGGTACAAGCGTAAGGGGGACCAGGTCCTTCTGGTCTGCTTGGAACAATTCGCCAAGGCGGCGGAGCTGCTCTTGGATGTGGACCGTGTTTTTCCGCTCCCGGGAGCACGGATTTTGGCAGGACTGGATAATCAATGGACCACGGCACTCCAGGCCCTTTGTTCCTTTATCGGGAGCCGTGGCCCGGAGAGTGGCCCGGTCAACGTGGTCAATCTGACGCCGAGTTTGAGCGCACGGCTGCTGGGACATCTCTACTCGCCATCCGGACAGCTCGGTTTTGGTCTCGATGACCATGGGTTTGGTATATATTCCTCATCATGGGCCAATTTTCTCCAGGCCGCCTCGCGATTGAGGGGATGCAGTCCCTTCAACCTGGTCGACGTCATGGTCCGGGTGGCCCATCTGACCTGCAAGGGGGATAGGCCCCGGCTCAAGGAACCTGCTCCGGGAATTCTTACTTGGAGTGTCGAACGGCTGGAGGAACAATCCCCTCCTGATCCCAAGGGGTTCGTGGCCTTCCAGTTGGGGGCCAGCCGGAATGTCCGTCGTTGGCCCGTGGAGCACTTTGTCAAGCTGGGAGACCATGTGTGGAAGAAGCATGGACTGTGTCCGGTCATCGTCGGTGCTGGGAACGAGAAACACCTTGCGGAAAAATACGCCTCCCTGACCCACGTTCCTCGGGTAGACATGGTCGGGCGGACCGATCTTGCCCAGCTTGCGGGAGTGCTCTGTCAAACCAGATTGCTTGTGACCAATGATACCGGAACCATGCACATGGCCGCCGGTCTCGGTATCCCCATCGTGGCCATATTTCTCGCCACGGCCCAGCCCTGGGATACGGGGCCGTATCTGGAGAACTCTGTTTGTCTGGAACCGGACATGGATTGTCACCCGTGTTCATTTTCAAGCACCTGCCTCCGCGATCACGGATGCAGGTGGGCTATTACGCCCGACGTGGTCAGCGACCTGGTTGACGGTTATCTGGCTGACGGGGTCTGGCGGATGTCCCCGTTCCAGGGAGTGCGGGGGTGGAAGAGTGTCCTTAAGGAGGGTATGATGGATCTGGTCTCCCTGACCGATGACCACAGCGATAGGACATCCTGGGTCCGCGTACAGCGTTGGCACTATCGTCATTTTCTTGACGAGAGTCCCGTTCCCCCGCTGCTCCCAACCTGTCCCTTGAGCCCTGTGGCCCGAGAGGAGATCGTGACCACCCTTGAACAATGTGCCGGACTCCTTACCCTGTTCCGGGAACAGGCAACCCTGTTGGCACGGATGCCCTCCGCAGCCATGCGCAAGAAGTTCATGTTTACCTGGCAGCGGATACAGTCGACCTTTGAACAAAACCAATGGTTCGGTATCCTGGGGCTTATGTGGACCTATCAAACCCAGGATAGCGGGGCTGAAAATCTTGAAGAACTTGTTTCCCTGGTGGGGCGATACGAGCGACTGGTCCTATCCCTTATAGCGTTTGTCGGTGCTGAAAAGACCGGATAGAAAAACGATACACGCCAAAAAGGGCCGCGCGTTATCTGCAAGAACCCTCGTGGCGATCCTGTTTCCGTGGGTGTTGGTCAGCTCGTGGGGCCAATGTATATCGTGTGGCATGATATTTGATTGAGCATGGCTACAACGTCAAAAAATTCCCCCTATCTATCCCAGGGGCAAGGAGGATGTGTGGATGATTATTATTGATGGGCAGGAATCGGAATATTCGGTGAACAATTTTGAAAATCTCGAGGAACTCCTCGAAAGGGTCACGGCGGACGAACATTTCCAGAACCGGATCGTCACCGATGTATTGATCAACGACGAGGTTTTTTCCGAGATCTACCCACATCAGGCCGAAGATATCGAAAGCGACGAACTGGACAAGGTTGAAGTTGTTTCCGTGTCCAATCAGGAAATGGGCCGGAGCATTGTCAGTGAAATGGCCAAGGTTGTCCCTCTCATGGCCCAGGGGGCCGAACAGATAGCAGGACTGTTCCGCCAGGCTGAAGATTTGGAGGCTCTCGACACCTATCAGGATCTTTTGGAGGTGGCCCGGGATTTTCTAGGCATGGTCGCTACCCTGCAGGATGAACTTGGGTTATCGTCCAATCAGGAAATGGGCGATGTTCTGCAAGCTTTCTCGGAGCTGTTGTCCGAAATGATCGAAGTCCAGGAAAACGAAGACTGGGTTCTTCTTGCGGATCTCCTGGAATACGAATTTTTGCCCGTGGTCGAACGTTGGACCCCGGTCATCAAGGATCTCGAGACAAAGGTTGGTTAGTCGGCCACGTTTTTCACGCCGCTGACAGCCCTGCCGGAGCATGGAGAGATTGGCAATGCGTGGAGATGAAAAAGGAGCATTGTATGCAAACAAGTGAGGACATTTTTGCCCAAGCCATGGATCTGGGAGAAAGGGAGATGGGGTGTTTGCGGGACAAGGATTTTGAAAGGGCCCATTCTCTGGCCCGGGAGCGTAGGGGACTTATGGAACGTCTGTTTGCCGCGTATTCCACGGACAGCGGCCTGAGGGACAAACTTGAGCGATTGCAGATCCAACAACGCCACCTGACCGGTCAAGCACGGGAGCTCCAAGGACTTCTAAAAAAGGAGATTGTCCGTGTCCGCAGCCAGAACAAACGGTATGGGGGATACCGCAATGCCGCTACCGTGACCCCTATGTCGAGCCGTTTCGTCAACAAACGTGGATGAATCTGCCCTGCAGCAAAGCGGGGAGGCAAAGGTTCTTTGGGAACGAAATACAAAAAGCCGGGACTATCTGTCCCGGCTTTTTGTATTTCTGGTTGGTATTGTGGAGAATGGAGTCAGGATGGATTGCCACACCGTTTGAGCATCCTCCGCAGGGTGTCTTTGGAAATCTCCAGTTCCCGGCAGGTTTGCATTTTTTTTCCATCGTTGCGTGCGAGTGTTTCCAATACGGCTTGGCATTTGATTGCCTCCAGGGTTTTGGGCACAAATGTTCCTGTTTCTCCGGGCACGACCGCTTGTTTGGGATGGAGATATTCCGGCAGGTGTTCCATCTGGATAAACCCCGAAGAGCAGAGAATAAAGGCGTATTCAAGGATGTTTTCGAGTTCCCGAATATTGCCGGGAAAGTCGCAGCGCATCAAGAGGGCGAGGACATCTTCGGACACTCCCTCTATGTCCTTGTTCTGGAGTAGATTGAGCCGCTGGATGAAGTGGTCGATGAGCAGGGGAAGATCTTCGAGACGCTCGCGCAGGGGGGGCAGATCCAGCTGGACCACGTTGAGCCGGTAGTAGAGATCCAAACGGAAACGTTCCGCCCTGACCTCGTTCATCAGATCCTTGTTCGTGGCAGCGATGATCCGGACATCGGCGGGTATGCTTTCGGTCGCCCCCAGCGGCTCGAATCTCTTGTCCTGAAGGACGCGCAAGAGTTTAACCTGGATGGGAAGGGGAAGATCGCCTATTTCATCCAGAAAGATGGTTCCGCCCCGGGCGAGTTCAAACCGACCGGGTTTATCCTTTTTCGCGTCCGTAAACGCACCGGCCTTGTAACCAAAAAGTTCGGATTCCAGAAGGTTTTCCGGGAGGGCACCACAATTGACGGATATCAGCGGGCCCGATTTTTGGGAACTCAAGTTGTGGATCGCCTTGGCAAAAAGCTCCTTGCCGGTTCCGGACTCCCCGGAAAGAAGGACCGTGGCCGGATTCTTCGCTATTTGGGGAAGGATGGCGAATATTTTGCTGAGCGCACGGCTCTTCCCGACAATGTCTTCAAAAGTATATTTGTCGCTGATGGTCCGGCGCATGAGCGCGATGGCACTGAGATCCCTGAATGTCTCGACCCCGCCGATGATTTTTCCGTCGTGGGCATGGAGGGGCGCGGCACTGATGCTGACCGGGATTTTTTTGCCATCGGGACGGATGATGAAGATGGACTTATTGGCAATCGGTTTTTTCTGTTCCAGACTCCGCCCAAGGGCGCATGCCCCGTCACATATGCTTGACCTGAACACCTCCCAGCATTTCCTGCCCATGGCGTCGTTTGGAGATATCTGCGTGATCCGGGAGGCTGCCGTGTTGAAGTAGGTGATATTCCAGTCAAGATCGACAGTAAAAACACCATCGCCAATGCTGTCCAGAATGGCCTCACACGGTAGTTCCCTGGGAAAGTGCATGGTGGTCTCCCCCCGAGGGAGGTCTATTTACTCTTTTTTGCTGCGACTGCCTTGCGGAGCCATGCGTACCATTCGTCCATCCCCTCACCAGTGCGTGCGGATACGGGGAAAACCTGGATGTCCTTGTTCAGCTGGCACGCAAATTTGGTGGCCCGTTCCAGACTGAAATCGACGTAGGGGAGCAGGTCGATCTTGTTCAGGAGCATGACCTCGGACTCGGCGAACATAAGGGGATATTTTTCCGGTTTGTCATCGCCTTCGGTAACGCTGAGAATGGTGATTTTGTAGTCCTCTCCCACTTCGAACTCCGCAGGACAGACGAGGTTGCCGACATTCTCGACAAACAAGAGGTCCGTACCGTCCAGATCGAGTTGGTTACATGCCTGCAGGACCATGGAACTGTCCAGATGGCATCCGCCGTCGGTGTTTATTTGCAATGCCTGGGCCCCTGTTGCGGCAACCCGCTTGGCATCGTTGGAGGTCATGACATCACCCTCGATGACCGCCATCTTGAATTCCTCCTTGAGGTCCGTGAGCGTCTTCTCAAGAAGGGTGGTCTTACCCGACCCCGGGGAACTCATGAGGTTCAAGGTCAATATATGCATTTGCCGGAACATGTTACGCAACTGGTCCGAGATGCGGTCGTTGGCCTCGAGGATGTTTCTGATGACGGGTATTTCCATGTGCGCTGGTCTCCTTGCTGCATTGGTTTCGGCATGAGCTGCCGAAGGGTTGTCAGATGGAGGATAGGTCCACCAATGGTGCTATTCGGCCTCGATGCTTTCGATATACAATTCCTTGCCGGAGAGGATTTCGTGCCCCATTTCCGTGCCGCATTCCGGACATGTCATGATATAGAAATCCTCTTCACTGGGGGAGAATTCGTGCTTGCATTCCCGGCATCTGACCCGCGTGGGCACCTCTTCCATCTCCAGTCTGACCCCCTCCATGGGGGTGTCCACGGTCAGGGCCTGGAATGCCAGGTCCAGGGCCTCAGGAACAACCGAAGCGATCTCTCCATGTATGACTTTGATGGATAGCAATTTTGTCACATTGTTTTTGGCCATCTCTTCCTTGATGATGCCCATTAATCCCTCGGCGATGGAAAGTTCGTGCATGGCTGACTCCGTGGATGGAATTGAGAAACATGGCACGGATAGTGATTTTTTGTCCAAGAAACAAGCCTTTTTTGTCCACGGGCGGCCGGTTGTCATTTCCCATCCCCTCTTTGAGATGGCCTCATGGAAGCACGCCATGGATCCGGGCCTTGCATTCGGGACAGGTTCCCCCGATTATTTTATTGGAGACGACCCCGAAGCCGTACCTTTCAACACACAGGGCCCCACATTCCGGACAATAGGTGTTTTCATCCCCCGCTCCGGGAATATTTCCCTCGTATACGTACGAGAGGCCTTTCGACATGCCGATCTCTTTGGCTTTTTTCAGTGTTTTTTCCGGAGTGGGCGGGGCGTCGAGCATAAGATAGGCCGGATGGAATCTGGTCACGTGCCATGGAATGTGGGGGTCCACCGAAACAATAAAATCAGCGATCTGGCCCAACTCTTCTCCACTGTCGTTATGTCCCGGGATGATCAATGTGGTCACCTCCACCCAGACCCCGGCGGCGTGCATTGTTTTGACCGTCTCCAGAACCGGAGAGAGTCTGGCCCCGCATACCTTTTTGTAAAGGGCGTCCGAAAATCCCTTGATGTCGATATTGATGCCGTCGAGAAGGGGGGAGATGTAATCCGCGGCTTCGTGGGTCATGTAGCCGTTGCTGACAAAGACGTTGCCTATGCCGTGCTTGGCGGCCAATTCTGCCGTGTCATGGGCGAATTCCATGAATACGGTCGGTTCGTTATAGGTGTAGGCGATGGACGAACAGCCGGTCTCAAGGGCCATGTCTACAATCTGTTTGGGCGTGTGTTTGTTGCCGATAATGGCTCCTTCGTGTTCTTGGGGGAACTGGGAAATGTCCGCGTTCTGGCAATGTTTGCAATGAAAATTGCACCCCACGGTTCCGATGGAGAATGCCTTGGAGCCAGGCAGAAAATGGAAGAGTGGTTTTTTTTCGATAGGATCGACATGTTCGGCAATGATTTTGCCGTAGACCATGGACATGAGCATGCCGTTCCGGTTTTCCCGCACGCCGCAGAGTCCCCGTTGGTTGTTTTTGATGATGCAGCGGTGGGCGCACAGTCCGCACCTGATGGTTCCATCCTCGCGTGTTCCGTACAGTACCGCCTCTTTCATGGTGACCTCCCAAAGATGGTCGTGCTCTTGTTTGGATCCCGCCATGCTCAATAACGCCAATCCTGCATGGTTTTCGGTAACGACCGTAGGCCATGGAAACGCTTTCGGCAACTGCTTTTCCGGGAATCATGTCAAGACAGTCCTCCCCTGGGTGCCCACGTGGCAGGGGCCGATCCGGGAAACATTCCCCGGATCGGCCCCTGTGTTGGTCTATGTGTGGCTATGTTTTTTTCGGAATTATTCCTCGAAAACAATGTAGCCGATGTTTTCGTAGAGATGGTCCATCTCCTGGTCCGCGGATTGTTCTTCCTCGATCATCATGTCAACGCTGTTGGTGGACAGATTGTCGAATCGCAGGGAGGAGGGGTTGCCTCCCGCTGTGGTCTGCATTCCTGCGACGAGACCGGGAAGATCCGTGAAGCCGGTGTCGAAGACAACGGAGGAGAAGGTCTGGTCGATATTGGTGCCGGTGGTCCCGACTTCGAAACCGGTTTGGTCCATAGTCCCAGAAGAAGGTTCCCATGCGATATAGGAAAGGGTTTCCAACGCGTGGCTTTGGTCACTTTTTTCTTGTTCCTGCATGGCCGCTTCAAATCCGTCGACAGAGACATTCTGTACTCGGCTTGCCACGGCGGCATCGTCATTCGAGGATGTAATACAAGCGAGGACCACGGGAACCGTCTGCAGGGATTCTGCGTAGCCAATGGAGACAAAGGTGTTCGTTGATCCGAGATCCCGTGTTCCAGCGCTGATCATTGTTCCGTCCTGGAGTATATGGGTTCCCCGTTCGGCGACGATGTATCCGAGCCTTTCCACCTTGTGCTGTCCGTCGAGATAATCCCATTCCTGGACACGGATTCCAAATCCCTGGTCAGAGACGTTGCGGATGCGCAAGGTCGAGGGATGGTCCCCGGCATAGGACAGGCCGCTGGCCACGACTACAGGATCGGTATACGTCTTTGCAAAGGCCACCCGTGTCCAGTCGTGATCGACGTCCACTGTGCCCAGCTCCATATTCATGGTTATCGCGGGCTCCTCCGGTGTGTTGCCATCGTCCGGGGTGGTCGTTCCGGAGTCCATGGGATCATCGGTACCGTCGGTATCACTACTCGAGCCGTCGGAACCATCCGTTTCCAGGGTTACCATTCCTACGGAAAAGGCCATGTAGCCTATAGACTCGTTGTAGTGGTCCATCTCGGCGTCTTGTGATTGCTCCTCGTATACCTGGAGGTCGACGGAAACATTCGTTTTGTCGGTATACCTGAGGTTGGAGGGATTGTCCCCGACGCAGGTCTGCATGTCGGCCACAAAGACCGGTGGTGTCATGAATTGGGTATCCAGGTACTGGGTCTGGAAACCGTTGCCATAAAGGTTGTAGGAATTTTTTATCTCGTAGGATACATCCCCGCAGCTTCCTTGGGATTCTTCCCAGGCGACATACATGACGGTTTCAGCCTGGTGGACCTGGTCGGCGCTCTCCTGTTCCTGCATCATGTAGTCGAATCCGAGACCGGTAACATTCTCAAGTCTTCCAGTCACACTCGTACCGTCCTCAACAGTGACGATGCTCGTGACCACGACCGGTGTGGAGGAGAGCTCGGTGCGGAAGTCCACGTTGTCGAACGTGTCCGTACGGTCGGTCCTGAAGCTGTCGGCAAGGACCGTGGTTCCGTCTGACAATGTATGCGTGCCCCTTTCGAGGACCACATAGCCGATCTGCTCGACCTTGTGGATGCCATCGAGATAGTCCCATTCCTGAACCCGGATGTCGAACCCTGAAGGGCCAACATTGTGGATACGCACAACAGAGGGATGGTCGCCCACAAAACCGACGAGATTGGCGATGACGATGGGATCGGAAAAACGCTGGTTCAACCGGACGGTGGTCCAATTGTGATCCACGGCTATCTCGCCGGTTTCCATGCGGAAATCGCCCTGTGGTGTCGGTTCGGGTGTCGGTTCCGGATCAGTGATCTGGCTTTTTGGGACCGTGTAGCTGACCTCTTCTGAGTACCCGCTTTCATTGCCGTAGAGATCATAGGCTGTGGCGGCAAAGAAATAGGTCTCTCCTTCGCTCAGGTTGGCGATGGCGTAATCCGTGATGTTGCCGACGTCATCGATGGTCTGGTAGTCAGCACTCCGGGTCCCGTAGTGGACACGATACCCGGCCAGGGTTTCTTCGCTGTTTGGGCTCCAGCTGACGGTTACTGTGGCCGCTTTGACCGACACTACATGTACTACAAAAATGGCCCAAAAAAGGACCAGGGCCAGGGCTAAGGGTCGCGTTTGACGTGATGACATGACTGCCTCCTTGAGTGATGTTTGCCCGGGAGATACAGCCAGCCCTGTGCTTCTGATCTGCCCCGGCAGCCCCACTGCCGTATTCTCGATGAACGTAGGCGGTAGCTTTGCGTCCCAGTCTTTCGAATGGTTTGCCTTTTCTGGTACCAGGAAAAGCAATGTCTGGACCATTTGTGTGACGTGGTTTGAAAACAGCATGGCAGGTCTTTGTTAACACGCTTGAATAATGTGCTTTTGAAATAAAAAACTGTTGGGATGGAATGACGGTGCGGAGGGTATGGGTACAACAGGATTACAGGCAGGGGTTACCAGGACGTAATCTGCAGTGTAAGTGAAGGGAAGACGAAGGCCTATAATAGCATATATGAGCCCGTTTTTTGCATTGAATTTTTACAGAAAGGTCCTGGCCCGTGGAGAGGGGTTGGGCAGGGCCGGAATAATCCCGAGTATGCGTGTATGGTTTTCGGGGACAATCGGAAAGTGAGGGAAAATGGGGAGCGTATTGGTCATCGACCCTATGCGTCATCAGGAAGGTTTTTTACGGCAGGCGGTGGGGAACGAACATGTACTGGACTATCCCGGATCGATAAAGGGATGTTTAAAGGCTTTGAAAACACATGGATACGATGTCGTTCTCATGTGTTTCGAGGACTGTGGGCACAGTGATCTGGAGATGCTCCGGGAGGTCCGGGCACAGGTACGGCATACGCCGATCGTAGTTCTTGGTCAGCGGCCGCAGACGGATATCATCGTTGCCGCGGTCAAGGAGGGGGCTTTTGATTTCGTGGTTCTTCCGGAATCCGGCGAAAAGATCCGCCTGGTTCTCACTCGGGCCTTTGAACATAGACAGCTCAGGGATGAGATCGATTATCTCAGGCACGATCAAGGATTTGTCTATGATTTCAGTAAAATAATCGCAAAAAGTCCTGTTATGCGCAATGTTCTTGGTACCCTTGAAAAATTCGCCGCCACCGATGCGACCATTCTCATGACTGGAGAAACCGGAACCGGAAAAAGTTTTTTGTCCGGTTCCGTGCACTTCAACAGCACGAGAAGAAAACATTCGTTCATAACCATTAATTGTGCCAATATACCGGAAACATTGCTTGAAAGCGAGTTGTTTGGCCATGAGAAAGGGGCGTTCACCGGGGCCGAAAAAATGCGTGTCGGAAGATTGGAACAGGGGAATGGAGGTACGGTTTTTCTGGACGAAATCGGTGAGATGGTCCCGTCGCTGCAGGCCAAACTCCTACGTGTGCTCGAGGAAAAGCGGTTTGAACGGTTGGGTGGGAACAGGACCGTGATTTCGGATGTTCGTATTATCGCTGCGACGAACCGCGATCTCGAAGGATTGATCCGTGGCGGAAATTTTCGACAGGATCTGTATTACAGATTGAATGTGTTGCGCATCCACCTTCCCCCCCTGCGCGAACGCAAGGAGTGTATCCCTCCCCTGTCCGAGTATATGCTCACCAAGGTTGTCCGTGACTTGAAAAAGAAGATTTCCGGTTTCGATCCCTTGGTCCTTGATGCCTTTATGGAGTATACCTGGCCTGGAAATCTTCGCCAGCTCAAAAATGTCATCGAACGGGCGGCGATCCTCGAAGATTCCGAACGTATCCGTATGGGCAATATCGTCCTTTCGGAAAATCCCCAGGCCATTGTCCCGACGGATCTGTCCCCGGTCCCACCGGCGGAGACCCGTGGAACCCGCTCGCTGGCCCAGCAGGAACGCGAAATGATCCTGGCCGCACTGCGTGAAAACAATTGGGTGCAAAAGGATGCAGCCAAGCGACTCGGGGTCAGCCCCCGGGCCCTTAATTACAAGATCAAAAAATTTGGGATCAGACACCAAGGATGGCGTAAGCACCGCTGAGCACCGGATGGGATGACGGGGTCAATAGGTTCTGAACAAGACAATCCCGGCAATGGTCATAACGAACATACAGGCGGTTCCCATGCACCATTGCCAACCTTCCTGCACCGTTCCATGCACGGTGGATACTGTTTGTGGGGATGGCCCTTCTGTAGCCGTGGGGGGAGTGACGGGGGGGATGGGAGTGGCGGGGGTGGCCGTGCGTGGCTGTGTCCCGTCATTATTTTTTTTC
>NZ_JBUDSQ010000041.1:0-25299 GCF_054921335.1 Desulfoplanes sp.
TTTTGGACAAACCGGGACTTTTCAAGATAAGTCGATGGTGCCGGGGGCGGGAATCGAACCCGCATGATGTTGCCATCGCTGGATTTTGAGTCCAGTGCGTCTACCAGTTTCACCACCCCGGCACGGATGGGATGGAGGGTTTCTATGTAAGAGCTGGTCGAGTGTCAAGAAAAATGAATGGGTCAGAAAAAATTTCCATGATCCTGGATTGATACCGCGATTTCCGTTTTTTTGGTTTTGACCCCGCCGCCCCCCTGTGGCAGGGAATCCTCCCCTTGCAACCACTACCCATGGATACGAGCCGTCTCCATGGTAAAAACACGGGCAAGCCATGATCACGCTGAACGCACTCAAAGCATTCCAGAATTATATGCAATCCGGGCAAATGGGGAAAGATTTCGAATATTCGTCCGAGGAGCGGCGCCACGAAATGCTCGATCTCCTGGAGACATTCATGAATGTTGCCGAAATTGCCGATGAAACCGCCACCAAGCTTATCTTCAAGAACTCTCAGCTCGGCGATATGTTCGACGAAAAAAGCCAGAACGATCGTTGATCCCCGCCCACGGGGTATGTGACGGACCTGACCAAACGCCATCCTTTTGGAATATCTGTGGGTTCTGTCTGATTGGTCATCACCAGACAATACCCTTTCCGGTCCAAAAGGGGAGAGGCCAGGGACAAAAAATCCCGCCAGGGACAAAAGGCCCTGCTCAGGACCAATGAAGCGGGCGGATCGTTCTCCGGCAACTCTTCGACCCGACAAGACGCCACACGTGTACGCTCCAGGGACATGGTTCTTAGGGCCGTCTGCATGAACATGGCCCGTTTCTGCCTTGGTTCGACCAGTACATACTCACCTTTGGTCCAAAAAATCCGCAGAGGGATACCCGGCAATCCGGCCCCGGCACCAAGATCCAGGGCAAGATGATTGTCTGCCAGATCCAACCCATTCAAAAAATCCCCCAGGTTCCAGCTGTCGATGACGAGTGTCGCCAGCATGGTCTGCCAATCTCCCGGACCGACCAGGTTCATCTTTTGGTTCCATTTTTCCAAAAGTTGCAAATAGGTAGTCACAAGACCGGCCTGGTGGGACGTCAAGTTTCGGCCAAGCTCCAGGGCCATGGCGGTGACGGCTTTTTCTGGAATAAGGGGGGGCATGGGGAATCATCCTTTGTCATAAAAATTCAGGCAAACACGGATATACACCTTCAGGAACCGGAACAGGGGGACAGGCAAACCGGACAGCAACAGGGTGTGCGCTCGCAGACCCCCATCCGTTGTCCCTATAATTTTCGGACCATAACCAACACTCCATCCCCGTTTTTTCTTCCTTTACGTCCAGTAAAGGTCCGGGTAAAAGCCCGAGGGATCATCACACCGGAGGACGAAATGCTACAAACAAAAAACAACCCGACCGCGGTTCTCTTTCCCGGTCAGGGATCGCAATGTCCCGGCATGGGACGGGATCTGGCCGAACATTGGCCAGATGCCATGGAACTCTGGGTCCGTGCGGAAAAAATATCCGGCTATGCCCTACGCGAGATTTACTGGGACATCGATACCGAGGCTATGGCGCAGACGGCCTATTTGCAACCGGCCCTGACCGTTGTCAACGCGGCACTCTGGGGATTTGTGAAGGCCAAACTCTCCCCGGCATGCGCCGCAGGCCACTCGCTTGGGGAATATTCAGCCCTGTTCGCCTCCGGGGTTTTGTCCATGCAAGACACCCTGGATTTGGTCTGTTTGCGGGGTCGGCTCATGGCCGAGGCAAGCACGGAGACCGGGGGGAAGATGGCCGCCATCCTCAAACTTTCCCAAGAAAGCGTTGAAACCCTGGTCGGGGAAGTAAAAAGCTCGCTGGATCAGGAGATCCTCATCGCCAATTACAATACCCCGGCCCAGTTCGTCATAAGCGGGACGGAAAACGCGGTCAGCGAAGCGGCCTCACTGGTCAGGGGGGGTAAGGGACGGGCCGTGGTTCTTCCCGTAAGCGGGGCCTTCCACAGCCCGATGATGGCCCAACCCGCTGCCGAACTGGCCAGGGCCATGGACAGGGTCGACTGGAAAACGCCCACCTTTCCGGTGTACCTGAACGCGACAGCGGAAAAGGCCGAAGATCCACGGGCCATCAAAGAGATCATGACCCGCCAGATGACCTCTTCAGTGTACTGGACCCAGCTTGTCACGGCCCAGTGGGAAGCGGGTATCAAACGGTTCGTGGAAATCGGCCCCAAGGGCGTCCTCTCCCGAATGACAGGCCAGATCTTAAAGGAGCACAAGGACGGATTGATCCCGGAAAACATCGCAACCCTGGAACAGGCCCAAACATTGTAAAAGATTCTTTCCTCCGCGCCTCTGCGCGGGAGGAGTGTTTTTTTTCGCGCAGAGGCGCAACGGCGCGGAGAAGGACTTGGACCCATTTTTTTACGTAAGGATGTATCATGCGCGGCGAAACCTATTTAAACGACAAACTCAAAGCCTTTGTTGAGGCTAAGGGCTGGGAATGGCCGGCCAAGGCCACCCTTGAACCCCCCAAGGATGAAAAATTCGGCGATCTGGCCTCCAATCTGGCCATGATGCTTGCCAAGCAGGCCAAAACGGCGCCCAGAAAAATCGCCGAAGAAATCCGCGAAACCCTGCTCTCCCAATGCCCAGAGGTCGAATCCATCGATATCGCCGGGCCGGGTTTCTTGAACTTTTTCTTCAACCGCGCCTTCTGGCTTGCAACCATTCCAGAAGTCTCCTTGGAAAAAACAACCTACGGCACATCCGAGATCGGGAAAAAAACCAGGGCCCAGATCGAATACGTTTCCGCCAATCCCACCGGCCCCCTGCACATCGGCCACGGTCGCGGCGCAGCCATTGGCGATTGCCTGACCCGCATCCTGCGGGCAACCGGACATGAGGTGGTGACCGAGTATTATCTGAACGATGCCGGACGCCAGATGCTCCTGCTCGGCAACTCCGTCTGGGTCCGCATGAAGCAGCTGGCCGGAGAGGACATCCCCCTGCCGGACGAATCCTACAAGGGCGAGTATATACAAGACATCGCCGCGGACATCCTCGCCGACAAGGGCAAGGTGTTCCTCGACACCCCCGAGGATGAGGCCATTGAATACTGCAAGACCGTGGCGGTCGATGTCATCCTTGCCGGGATCAAGGAAGACCTGGCCAATTTCCGGGTCGAACACCAGAACTGGTTTTCGGAAAAAAGTTTGGTGGATAAGGGCATCGTTGAAAAAACCCTTTCCTCCCTCAAGGAAAAAGGGTTGGCCTACGACAAGGACGGGGCCCTGTGGTTCGAATCGACCCGATTCGGGGATGACAAGGACCGGGTTCTCCGCAAATCAAACGGTTATCTGACCTATTTCGCCTCGGATATCGCCTACCATGCCGACAAAATCGAACGGGGCTTTAGCCTGATGGTCGATATCTGGGGTGCGGATCATCACGGGTATGTGCCCAGGATGAAGGCGGGCATCGAGGCCGTTGGCAACGACCGCGGATCCCTGCAGGTCATCCTGGTCCAGCTGGTCAACCTCCTGCGCGGGGGCCAACAAATCGCCATGTCCACCAGGGCGGGCAAATTCGAGACCCTGGCCGATGTGTGCGCTGAAGTTGGCGTGGATGCGGCCCGGTTCATCTTCCTTTCGCGCAAGAGCGACAGCCATCTGGATTTCGATCTGGACGTGGTCAAGCAGCAGTCCATGGACAACCCGGTCTACTATGTCCAGTACGCCCATGCCAGGATCTGCTCCCTCATGGCCAAGGCACGGGAACGCGGCATCGAAGAGACCGAACCGGAGATACAACTACTCACCCTGCTGGATACGCCCGAAGACCTGGCTCTCTTGAAGAGAATGGACAGGTTTCCGGACATTCTGGCCCTTGCATCGAGAACACTCAGCCCCCATCACGTGAGCTACTATTTGCAGGAACTCGCAGGAGACCTACACCGCTATTACAATGTGCACCATATTCTGAACGCGCCAAATCCCCAACTCCTCCAGGCGAGGCTCCACCTGTTCAAGGCCGTGGCCCAGGTATTGCGGAACGGATTGGAGCTTCTCGGAGTGACCGCCCCGGAAACGATGTAACCATACAACCACCGAACAGAACCGGCCATGGCAACCTCGAAAAACAGCAAAAAAAAATCTCCACGCAAAAAAAACCAGAAGCGACTGGATATAGGCGGTATCGTCAAAAAGTCCCTGTTTCTTGTGGTGGCCATGGCGTGGGCCTTTATCCTCGGTGTTCTCGTGGGCAAGGGATACAAACCCGAAAAAGCCATTCCGGAAATCGCGAAAATCATGCCGGAAAAACAGCACCAAACGGTGGTGTCCGCCCCCAAGGTCCTTGCGCCGGAAGAACTCGATTATTATGACCGGTTGAAAAAGAAAAAACCCGAAAAACGGCAAAAAAAATCCTCCCGGCCGCGTCCCAGCACCCCCAAAAGGGTCGAAAAAACCGTGGACAACACACCGGCACCCCCCCAGGTAGTCATAAAGGTCACTCCTCCCCCCAAAAAACCGGACCCCAAACCCGACACCACCCCCCAAAAGCGATTTGCCTATGTATACCAGGCTGCGGCATTCCGTTCGGAAATCGAGGCCTTCCGCTTCCGGCAGCGGATCATTCGGCTCGGTATCCCCGCTTTTGTGGAGACGTCATCCTCCGGGTGGCACAGGGTCAACGTGCGTTTCAACGGGGCACCCATCGAAACGCGACAGCTCAAAGCGCAACTCAAGCCCCTCGGCGTGAAAAAACCGATTTTGCGGAGCAAGAAACCCCTGTAGATTGGTCCACCACGACCGGTCGGCAACAAGGTCCCCCCCCCCCCAACATTGCAAAGGATTTCCATGTACAACAATTTTCTGGACCTCGATGGCCAAAACGGCCGACATATCCATGTCTGGCCCGTGCCCTATGAAGGAACAGTGAGTTTCATGTCCGGGACCAAATCCGGCCCCGAGGCCATACTCAGGGCAAGCTATCAGATTGAAACCTATGACGGACAGTTGGATGTCGACCTGGCGGATCTGGCCCATTTTTCCACACTGCCCTTTGTACAGGCTCCGGCAAGTGGTCCGGAATCTCTACATGCCGCCATGCGCACGGTGCTCAAAAATTACGACGCACACGGTGATTTCTTTGTCACCATGGGGGGAGAACATTCCATCTCCCTGCCTCTTTTCGAATTCTACCACACGGCCCATCCCGATCTGGTCATCCTGCAGATCGACGCCCATAGCGATCTGCGCAACGAGTATGAGAACACCCCCCTCTCCCATGCGTGTATCATGGCCAGGGCCAGGGAACTCGGCATACCCGCCGTACAGCTGGGCATCCGCAGCCTTTGCAGGGAGGAGGCCGAATATATCCGTTCCCAGCCCCCGAGCGGGCTGATGACCATCTTCGCCTGGGACCTGGACACCCCGTACCGGACGGCCCAGAAGATCAATACGTTCCTTGCCGGCCGTCCGGTATACGTGAGTTTCGATATCGACGGCCTGGACCCCTCTCTGGTTCCTGGTACCGGTACTCCGGAACCGGGGGGAATATCCTTTGACTGGATATGGGAGTTCTTCGCCCACCTGTGGCCCGGATCACCCCTTGTAGGCCTTGACATGTGTGAAGTCGCCCCCGTTCCCGGATCGGTCGTTTCCGAATCCGTTGCCGTAAAATGCATCGTCAGGATGCTCAATGCCTTCCTGGCCCAACACAAGAAAGACATGACACAGGATCCGTAGGCAAGGATCCCGCCCCCATGGGCGTCTTAATGACCGAATAAGCCTTTTTTTTATATCCATTGCCGGGATTTGCTCATCCTCGCGGGACGTTTTTATTTTCCACCACATTGTTCTACTCCCTCCAACCCCCCGAGTCCGCCATGACCGAGAAAAAAAACGACCTCCGTACCATCGATCACCTCGAAAACCCTGCAGATTACGGGTTGGACCCTTTGACCACGCTGGACCCCGATCAGATCGGATCGTTTGACGATCTCCTTTCAGCCATGTCCAAAACCGCGTTCGGGGGCCGCAATCTCGGCGAGGCGATGGAAGTGCTCCACGCCATGGTCAAGGATCCCGACTGTCTTGTGGTGGGCACCTTTTCGGGTGCCATGACCGTGGCCAAGATGGGTAAGCTCATCTGCAAAATGATCGACAGCGGTTGGCTCGACGTTGTCGTGTCCACGGGAGCGCTCATGGCCCACGGATTCATCGAGTCCATGGGGCTTTGTCACTACAAGTACAAATTTGGCCAGATGGACGACAAGTCTCTTTTTTCCAAGGGTTTCAACCGAGTATATGATACTCTGGAACCCGAAATCAACTTCATGCAGGCCGAGGACGTCATCCACGAGGTCATGCAAGGGATTTCCGGGGAAACATTTTTGAGCTCCGAACAATTCTGCAAAAGAGTCGGAGAGTATCTCGTCGAACACGTCAAAGGACCGGGCATCCTCAAAAGTGCCTACAACAATGACGTTCCGGTATACATTCCAGCGTTCACGGACTCGGAACTCGCCCTGGATATGGCCACCCATCTCATGCGCCACATGCCGGAGATAATGGACAAGGACTGCGACCCGGCGTCCTTGCCGTTCCAGTTCAATCCCTTCCTGGATCTGTTCAGCTACACCCGGAAAATCTGTTCCGCCAAAAAAATCGGGATTTTTACCATCGGCGGGGGCGTTCCCAGAAACTGGGCCCAGCAAGTGGGTCCCTTTGTGGAGATCGCGGGCCAGCGGCTGCCGGACCTCGATCTTCCGGTCCGCAGATTCTCTTACGGCATCCGGATCTGTCCGGAACCCGTCCATTGGGGAGGATTGAGCGGATGCACCTATTCCGAAGGGATCTCCTGGGGCAAGTTTGTCCCCCCCAAAGAGGGAGGACAATTTGCCGAGGTCATGTGTGACGCGACCATTGCCTGGCCCATCCTGATCAAGGGGCTGCAGGACAAGCTCATGAAGGAATAGCAAAACGGGGAGCTCGGCTGGTGCAGCCGGATTGTGGAGAAAAAAGGGCATGTCAATGATCAAAAACCTGACCATAGAAAAAATCCTCTGGCGGGGCCGGGGGCTCGGCCGGCTCGATTCCGGGAAGGCGGTCATTGTCGAACCCGGTGTGTTGCCGGGGGAAACCGTGGACGTACAAACGATCCGGGAAAAAAAGGATTTCATTGCGGCACAACCGACGGAGATCGTCCAGCCCTCCCCCCTTCGCCGCCCCCATCCCTGCCCCCACGCCCCCCATTGCGGGGGATGCAAAATGGGCATTCTGCCCGCATCCAAGGCGCTCGGGCTCAAAAAAAGGATCCTCGAGGAGACGCTAAAACGCAGCCTCCACCGACACATTGATACGACCACCCTCCCCTCCATCACGGCCATAGCCTCCCCAAGAGGATGGAGGTACAGGTACCGAGGACAGATCCACGTACTGAACCATAAACCGCACTTCAGGCAGCTCGAGAGCAGCGATCCCATCCGGCTCGATGACTGCCTTCTACTGGCCCGTCCTCTGTCCAGGGCCCTCCATCAACTCAGTGCCAAACTCCCGGACGGAAGGTTCACCATTGCCGCGAGCCCGAAGGACCTGAACGTCTTTTCGCAAGAGGACCAAACGACCATCGACCTGCCCTTTCCCGCCTATGGGTTCGATCTTGTTCTCCCCGGGAACAATTTTTTCCAGGCCAATTGGGAGCTCAATGGGGAGCTCATCGATCTGGTCACCCATGCGGTCAGGGGACATGACCGAGTGGCCGATCTCTATGCCGGTGCGGGAAATTTTTCCCTCCCCTTGGCCACCTCGGGGGCCACAATCCTGGCCGTGGAATCCGTGGCTTCCGCCGCCCGGGCCGGGGCCCGTAATGCCGGACGCATCGGGCTGAACAATCTGACCTTTGACACGGGTAACCTGGCCAAGGAACGTGCCTGGAAAAATATCCGCACATTCGAACCGACAGCCATGGTGATCGATCCCCCACGGACCGGGGCCAAGCATATCGGAGACAAGATCCTTTCCATCGGCTCCCTCGAGACCATGGTCTGGGTCTCATGTGATGTGGTCAATACCTGCCGGGATCTCGCCCCCATCCTCCGGTCGGGCTGGTCGATACGCACGACCATCCTTGTGGACATGTTCCCCCAAACATGGCACATGGAAACGGTTTTTATCCTAAAAAAACATTAAAAATTGATATGTTATATGTTTTCTCCTAGCTGAAAAACATGGGGCGCAAAGACTGGACAAACGCAAGAGAATTTTGCATTCCCCGGTTTCCCATTTGTGAACAAAACATGTAATACATATTCCGGCATCTCCTCACCTCCATTGCAGGGCACCATGATGATAGAAGATAGTTTGCAGCGAAACTGGCTCAAGAGCTACGACAAGGAAGTTCCCCCGCGGCTTACCTACGAGAATATTCCGATCCACGAATATCTCGAAAGGAGTGCCAAAAAATTCCCCAGACGCAAGGCAATCGTCTTCAATAATTGGAGTATAACCTACGCCAAGCTCCTCAAGACCAGCGAGAAAATCGCGGCCAATCTGCGGGAACATGGGGTCAGGGCCGGTGACAGGGTGGCCATCATGCTGCCCAACACCCCCCAGGCGATCATGACCTTTTACGGTGTCCTCAAGGCCGGATGCATCGCCGTTATGACCAACCCCCTGTATATGGAAAAGGAGCTGGTCCATCATTTTTCCGATTCCGGGGCCAAGGTCCTCATCACCCTGGATCTCTTGTGGCCCAAGTTGAAGTCTCTGGAAAACAAGCTCAAGCTCTCCAAGATATTCGTCACCCGGATTTCCGACTGTCTCCGCTTCCCATTGAACATCCTGTACAACGTCAAGGCGAAGAAGGATAACGCGCCGAGCATCCCCTATGATATGCGCACGGTGTTCCCATGGAAAAACCTGCTCAAAACGGGAGCCAAGTATACCCCCCGCTCTTTCAGACCAGAAAAAGACCTTGCCCTGCTCCAATACACTGGCGGAACCACCGGGGTTTCAAAAGGGGTCATGATCACCCACCAAAATCTTGCCACCAATGTCCAACAATATTTGGCGATTTTGCACAAACTGGGCAAGGACCACGAGCTCCTCTTGGGCGTCCTCCCCTATTTCCACATTTTCGGGCTGAACGTGTGCGTCAATTTCGCTGTGGCCCTGGGCGCAACCATGGTACCTTTTCCCAGATTCGTGCCCAGGGATATTCTCAAGGCCATTAAAAAAATCCACCCGACCATCTTTCCCTGCGCCCCCTCGGTATTCATGGCCCTGCTCCAGCAAAAGGACCTCGACAAGTTCGACCTCTCCTCCATCCAGTTCTGCCTTTCCGGTTCCGCCCCTATTCCGGCCGAAGTCATCAAACAATTCAAAAAACTGGCTGGAGCTGAAATTATCGAAGGATACGGGTTGACCGAGGCTTCTCCCTTGACCCACCTCAATCCCCTGATCGGTAAACACAAACTCGGGTCCATAGGACTCCCCATCTCGGACACGGATGCGTGCATCGTGGACATGGAAGTAGGGACGGTGACCCTCAAACCCGGCCAGATAGGAGAATTGGTCATCCGCGGTCCCCAGGTCATGAGGGGATACTGGAAACGCCCTGATGAAACCGCATCGACCCTCCGGAACAATTGGCTGTATACCGGGGATATCGCCTATATGGACGATGACGGCTATTTTTTCATTGTCGACCGCAAAAAGGACCTGATCATCTCCGGGGGCTACAACATATACCCCCGGGAGATCGACGAAGTCCTCCACGAACACCCCAAGGTCAACGAGGCCGTGGCGGTCGGCATTCCGCACCACACCCGCGGAGAAATCATCAAGGCCTACGTGGTTGTGCATCCCGGAGAGACCCTGACCAGGGCAGAAGTTATCTCTTTTTGTCGTGAAAAACTTGCCAACTACAAGATCCCCAAGAAAGTCGAGTTCCGTGATGAACTCCCCAAAACCCTTGTCGGCAAGGTCCTGCGACGGGCCCTACGCGACGAGGAGACCAAGAAACTCGAGACGAGAAGACAGAAACGGGCCGATTCCAAAAAGAAAAAGTAACCCCCTCCACCCCTGCCCAAAGCGCTCAACGGGCCCTCCTCTCCTGAGAGGTACGGTCTGCAATGCCCCTGAAAACCCAACAAGTTTTTTCAGGGGCATTTTTTGCAAAAAATGTATGACAATTCTGTTTTAGCAATATATGACAATTCCATCCTGTTTTTGTCGGGGATCAACCTTCTGTCGACCAATCCCGCCACGGTTTTGTGCCCCAATATTTTTATCAATTTAATCTATTATAACGGTAGGAAAAAACATAACCCCCATCGATCAGCACCAAAGAACCCTATGGACAATTGGAAACTGTTGTGCAAAAAGTTCCATCTATAAATAATTGAAAACTGTTGTGCAAAAAAATGTCATACATATTTTCACGCACCCCCTAATCCATGAACAAAAAATCCACGGAGGATAAGCGTATGCGATTCAAAGACTGGAGTCTGAGATATAAAATCCTGATACCGACCTTTGTGACCGTCCTGTTGATCCTGGTCGTGAGCACCTGGATGATGACATCGAAGTCCCAGGACGTTTTGGTCGAGCAGGCCAAATCTACGGCCCATAAGGAGTCACGTGGGTACGGCAATGAGATACAAGTGGCCCTCGATCAGGCGATGACGGTCACAAGAACCCTGGCAAGCATGTTTGAAAAGGCAACCAACTATTCAACCATACCCGACCGTGAATTCCTCGACTCCGTTTTGATCCACACCCTCGAGCGCAATGACGGATTGTCCGGTGCCTGGTGCACCTTTCCAGGGGGCAGATTCGACTCCCGCGAGGCCGAGTACATGGATACCTATAAAGGTGCCTACCGCAATTGGTACCATCGCGAAGACGGCACCATTGCCTCCAGTTTTGCAGGTGAAACCAACCTGACCGGACAGGAATGGTTTGAAAAGCCCATGTCCGGGGATATCGAAACCATCACCGAGCCCTATCCATGGGAGGCAAACGGCAAAAAATTCTGGCTCGCTTCTACCGGATATCCGGTCAAGAAAAACGGAAAGAATATCGGAATAGTCGGAGTCGATTTTTACCTGACAGACTTCCAGGAGATTATTCAGAAGATCAAACCATTTGAGACCGGTTTTGGTATCATCATGACCAACACAGGGTTCATCGTGGCCCATCCGAACACCGATCTGGTGGGTAAGAATATCGCGGAAATCATCGCTCCAAAGTACAAATCCAGGGTCAAAAGGGCCCTCTCATCCGGCTCACCCGTGTCCTTTGAAGCCGTTTCTCCCCTGACGGGTGGGATGGAATTCATGGCCTTCTCTCCAATCCCTGTGGGCAAGACCGGAGAATCCTGGAGCCTCGGGGTGGCCATACCCATGGCCACGGTCAAGGGACAGGCCCATGCCATCGCCATAACCAGCGTATGGACATCTGCCGTGGCCATCATCATCCTGTTCGCCCTGCTGATGGTCATTGCCCATGTTATCAGCGACCCGGTCAAAAAAGGCATTACACTGGCCCAGACAATCGCCCACGGTGATCTGACCAAGGATATCGATGTCTGCCAAAAGGACGAGGTCGGGGTACTCGCCGACGCCCTGCGGAACATGATTGCCCAACTCAAAAGCACTATCGGCGATGTCCGGAACGTGACAGAAAATGTGGCATCGGGGAGTGAACAACTCTCCGCTTCATCGGAACAACTCTCCCAGGGGGCTACAGAGCAGGCAGCATCCGTGGAGGAGATATCCTCCTCCATGGAAGAGATGGCCGCGAATATCAAGCAGAACGCGGACAACGCCATGCAGACGGAAGAAATTGCCGTCAAGGCGGCCGAAGATGCCCAACAAACGGGGCAAGCGGTCGGGGAAACAGTCTCGGCCATGAAACATATCGCCGAAAAGATTTCCATTATCGAGGAGATCGCCCGGAACACGAATCTACTGGCACTGAATGCGGCCATCGAGGCAGCCCGGGCCGGGGAAGCGGGCAAGGGATTCGCCGTGGTCGCGGCCGAGGTCAGAAAACTGGCAGAAAATAGCGGCAAGGCGGCTGCGGAAATCAGCGATCTTTCCGGTGCCAGTGTCGTCAAGGCGGAAAAGGCCGGAACAATGCTTGTCGACCTTGTTCCGGACATCAAAAAAACAGCCGATCTCATCCTGGAGATCACCGCGGCGAGCAAGGAGCAGAACGCCGGAGCCGATCAGATAAATCAGGCCATCCAGCAGCTGGATCACGTTGTCCAGCAAAACGCATCGGCCTCGGAAGAGATGGCTGCAACCTCCGAACAACTCTCTTCACAGGCCGGACACCTGCAATCGGCCATCGCCTTTTTCAACCTGGGTAATGCTTCCGGTCCGGTCAGACAAAAAACCGTGGTCAGTCCACAAACGTCCAGACCACAATTGCCCGCAAACGGGCAAGCCCCTGCGTCCAAAACGGCCCGGGCCCGCTCCCAGAATCCCAAGGGGATAGCCCTCAATATGGACGGGGGGAGCGACGACGAATTTGAACGGTTCTAACCCCTGTCCAGCTTGATTGTCATTCATGTATTGAGCCGGGAAGCGAACGCTTCCCGGCTTTTTTTCTTACCCTGGTGGGGAGCAGGAACGCAGCGGAAAACATTTTTGGGGACATACGGAAAAACTGACGCATGGCTCAAACGTTCCCATCCGAAACGGTTCGACCCGGATTTTTCCTGTTTGCCGTCGTTCATGGCGGAGACCGGGATCTTGATGGTCAAGAACGTTGTCAAGACGCCAAGGCACCATCAAATCCCAAGAGATCCCGGATCAACCCCGTACCGATGTTCCATCCCACCTGTGGACGTGGCCTTGAAATCCCGTGAAAAGGATGCAAAAATATGGACCAACAAACCAACCACCTTCAGACCAGCCCGAGATGAGGAGAAAATCCCATGCGCGACCATCCCCCACATATCATCAGCGTTCTTTGCTCGTGCCTTCTTGTCTTCTGCAACGTCCTTCCGGCAGCGGCAAACGTCTCATCCGTCACCCTGTTTCCGGATTCAGCGACCGTCGAGGAACACGGCGAGATTGCTCCCAATGCCACCGGGGATCAGCGGACCGCCACAATACTCCTTCCTGGCCGGGCCGATCCGGCAAGTCTGGCATTTTTTCCGCCCAAGGGGGTCTCCCTGACCGATGTATCACAAAAAACCATCGTATCCGTGGATTCCGAACAAATAGCCCGTCTCAAAAAAGAACGGGAAAATCTCATATCCCAAAAAGGGCTGCTCGAGGCCCAAAAAAAGGGACTCGGCGCAAAAATCGCCTTTTGGGAATCCTGCCGGCAAACCGATCAGGGATCGCTGGATGGATTCAAGGAACTCGCCCAAACCATGGGCAAGGAAATCAAGGATGCCCAGGTTGGACAGGACGTGGCCTCGAGACAACTAACAACCATCACCAAAGAGATCGCCAGAATACAAGAACGGATAGCGGCCATCCAGGGAACCCAACAAAAAAACTGGAAGATAACCCTTGGCTTTTCACCGGGCCCGGAAGACAGTTTCCGGTGCACGTGGACCTATACGCTCAGGGGATGCGGCTGGAAACCCATCTACCGGATCGAGGCCCTGCCGGCTCAAAAAAAAGTCCGTTTCACCTGGCAGGCCATGGTCCATCAGGGTACGGGCATGGATTGGAAGAATGTCCGGCTTTCCCTGGCCACCGGAAAAACCCACACGCGTCCCACCCCTCCTGGGATCAGGCCCTGGATTCTGCAGCCAAGAGAACCCGCCGGGATTGACAGCAAGTCGATCATGCTGGAAGAAGCGGCTGCGCCACGTCCCGTCATGCAGCGGGCAACCATGGCCGCCCCGAACAGACCGGTCGAACACCGTAAGGGAACCTTTTCGTCATGGGAACTCGGGTCCCGTAACATACCTGCCGGGGACAATGTCCGTGTCAGGGTCAAGGATGCCGTCTGGCCCGCATCTTTTACGTACCTCCTTCGACCAAGCGTGAGCGGAACCGGATTCCTGCATACCGGGATCGAGGTCGGCACCTCCCTCGACCTTCCTCGCGGCGAGGCCATGTTCCTGGTCGACGGCGCGTTTCTACGCAAGCAGAGGTTCTCGTTCTCCGGCAAAAAGCTGGACCTTTTTTTCGGTCCGGACCCGCTGGTAACGGCCAAGGCCGTGCTCAAAGACAAAAAGTCCGGAAGCTCCGGCGTGTTCTCCCAGAAAAAAACCTGGACATGGGACTGGGACCTGATCATCACCAACGACAAACCCATCGCCATCGAAACGGTGGTCGAGGAACCGCGCCCCATTTCCCGCGATAAAGAGATCAGTCTCTCCGTCTCGGCTACGCCGGACTTCGGGGAGAAAAAGGACAAGCCTGAAGTAATGGTTTGGTCCCAGGACCTGGCCCCTGGAACAAAACAGCGAATCAGCGTCCGTGTCGAAGCTAAAGCTCCCGATGACATGAACGTCGACCCAGGGTGGCGATGGTAAAAAGGCAGCGGCAAAGCAACTATTATCAACCAATCACGTGACTATTCCAGAGCATCTTCCCCAAAATAGAATTCCGGATTTTAGAAATTTTAGCCACATCGAAGTTACGGAAGGTTGGCGTACACTCTTCCGGTTTCTAATTTTTTTGCTCAGCACTCAACGGTAATCTTGGATTTGATACTGTACCGGTATCTAAATTTTGCCCTGACTAGTTACCCACCACAAGGAAAACCTATGCGTGATCTGAAAGTCAACGATGTGATCAAGGAGTTCAACCGCTATTTCCTCGATGCTACCCTTAAGGACGAATTGGCCATCCTGGGCATTGGTGAAGGACGCCGCTTCAAGCACGATCAATTCAGTGAATTGTACCGGCCCCTCTTTGTGACCCTATGGGTCCATGCCATGGACACGTACCACAGGGAGGACTCGGACGCGGTCAGAGACACCTACCTCAAAGGACTCAAGGAGTGTTTCCGCAAACAGCAGGGAGAGTATGAACGCATGGTCTCCATTGTCATCGAATACGAGGCCATGCTTGGAAACTTTTCTGAAGAATCATTCAGGTCCACCGCCCGGGAGATCGTAAAAAAAATCTCCAGGAACAAAGAGGCCCTGCCCGAGAGGACCGATCGCCTTGGAAAAAAGATGCTGGGGCGTCTCGCAGACTTTGAAAATATGCTTAAGGACGTGACCATCACCAAGGAGCAGTGATGCCGGTATTGGATATATCTGCGTCACCCGGACAATGGCCGGGCTCTTCGTGTATCCACGTTCCCACAACAAAACAGGCCCCGTATTTGGAACCGAGCAGCTCCCGGGTCACCTCCCTGGATGGGGGGTCACAAAGACCCTGGTTTTTATTTTACGTAATTATTTCGTTTTCTTATAAAAACAAAACCCGCTACAAAAAAGTGAGTCGCACACAATTTTAGTAGCTTACTCATAAAAATCTGCCATAACAAACCAGAAAATTCTACAACCGATTGAACGTACAACCTAAAACGTACAACTGCGGCTTGGCCGCATTAGGCTTATCCCCTATCCTCCTCAATTACTGCCGAACAACGCAAAGGGCCGTGCCAGAAAAATCTGGCACGGCCCTTTGCGTTCCGGAGGACGGACCGAAGATCAGCTCGACGCGGCAGGCGTGGTCTTGTTGCTCCCGGAAGAGGAACTCTCGCTCTTGGCCGGTTTGGCGGCCTTGTTGTCCTTGCCCCCGTTCCCATTCCCCGAGGACTTGGACGAGGTGTGCTTGTTACCATAATCAGTTACATACCACCCGCTCCCCTTGAGCACGAACGAGGTATGGGAGACAATCCGCTTGGATTCACCCGTACAGATGGGACAAGGGAACTGTTTTTCCTCGAATCCGCTCTGCCACTCTTCAAAGATATGACCACAGTCCTCACAGCAATACTCATAAATAGGCATTGTCCAGCTCCATTGTGTGTCCGGGTACCACAATCGACACCCGGGTTGACCACGAAAAAAATATGTGCACACCCCCACAAACGGGGATGGGTAACATGAAAAAGATCAATCCTGTTGCCAAGGCCACGCAAATAAAAAAAGCCCTGTGCAAACAATCGGACATAGAAGTCTGTACAGCATCGGGAGAAACGATCGCTTGGGCAACGGACGGGTTTATATATTGATCCCATTTTCCTTCTGTCAACCTCAAACAAAAAAAATTTTGGCCCATTCGGGAAAAGCATACGCCCGGATCACACGCCCTGTGCACCCAACCGGAAATTCCACCCCGGAACCATGACCCACCGTTCCCATCCCACGAGTACAAACCGACCGGGGAGAGGACCGCAGATCATGCTATGTTTCCTTCCCCTTCAGATCAATTCCATCTTCTCGAAACACAGATACAGGTCCCGGCTCACCCAGGCATCGGTGGCGGCATAGACCTGCTGCTTATGGGTCAACGACGCTCGTCCCCAATTGCTGCGCTGGGCCCCCTTACCGATACGAAATCCCAAAAAATTGGCGGCCATGTTCCGTAACCCCCGGGTCATGAAGCCGTGCTGCTCGCTGATGGAACTCAGGTCCGCAAAACCGCCCTCCTCAAACCGCGTGTGCTGCTTAAGACCGACGATGTCATCACGCACCGCAACCCCGGCCTTGATGACCGTCTGATCGGCAAGCAGGGCGACCAACGGCTCAGCAAACGAGGTGCCCTTGAGTTGGAACAGATACACGCAATCGCTCCCGGCAAGCTGCAACAGGGCAGGCCTGAACGACTGCCCCTTTTTGAATGCCGGTTTCGTTTCCGTATCAAATCCAAGTACCCTCTCGCGGGATAATCTTGTGCAAGCGGCTACGACATCTCCGGGATCCGTGACCAAACAGATGGGGCCATCATAGTGACACAGGGGAAAATCATTGATCATTTCCTTGGGCAAAGGATCTCGGGTTGGGAATGGGGCTGTCGTCATCATAAAGATCCCCCCAGTTTGCCCCCATGGTCCAATGCAAACCATGTGAGCTTTGCGAAGAAAATATCACCAAGCAGTATATAAAAAATAAAAATTAGTCTTCTTCGTAGTAAATATTCTATCACTCGTATTCACTCCTCCCGTAAGTGGATGTAACTGCCATTTTTTTCGATCATTTTTTGAAAAAACATTGTATGACAGGCGTATTTAGAGTATACATACACCGATTTTATTTTTCGACCCTACAACGCAATGGTAGACCGGAACCACCAAAAGAAAAGGGCACTACCCCTATCGCGCTCCGTTTTCAATATATTGACTATGCCGGATCCGATTCCATTTGCCTAAACCATGACAAATATCCTGCAAAATCGAACCAGTATCGCAAGTCCGGCGTTTCTAAGGCCGTTCACATAGTTTTCAATCTCAAGCTCAAGGGGGGTTATACCCCCTCTCGAAATCATCAGCTCCAACCCCAAGGAGGCCGTGCATGAAAACCGTTTTTGTCGATGTCGAACGCTGCATAGGTTGCAGACACTGCGAACTGGCCTGTGCCAAGGCCCATCACGAACCACTCCCGGACCTGTCGAATCCGTTGCCTTCGGATCTTCCCAGGCCGCGCATCGGGGTGGAACTCGGGGTGGATTTCCTGACCTTTCCCCTGAAATGCCGCCATTGCAATCCCGCCCCCTGTGTCCAGATCTGTCCGTCGGGTGCCCTGTCCCGCGATCCGGAATTCGATACGGTCATGGTCCAGGAAGATCTGTGCATTTCCTGCGGCATGTGCGCCATGGTCTGTCCCTTCGGAGCCATGACCTTTGCCATGAGCAAAACAACGGGCAAAAAGACCGCGTACAAATGCGACAACTGCATCGAACGGCAGAAAGAGGATCAGGTCCCCGCCTGCGTCGAGGCCTGCAAGACCGGGGCGTTGACCTTCGGTTCCGCCAACGACGCGGTCAAGGCTGCCAAAAAGGATTTCGCCCTGAACATCACAAGGACGGTTCAGGGAGACGCGAGCTCGTCTGTTCCGGAAAACATCCAGGCCTATCAGGCTATCAGGGAAAGCCTCGCCCGACTGGGACCGCTTCCTTCCTCCAAGTAAACCGGAAAAAAACGTCGCTCACCCACCGATCACTCCGTCAATAACGGAACACCGTACCAGCCACGAGCTCACCAGCTCATTCCAAGGAGGCGCACAATGACCGCTCAGTATGATCCAGATACTCTGAATAAAATCATAGACGAACGTACCATCGACGAATCCGCCAAGCCGGTCCTCAAACGGGCCATGCAGGAAAATATGGAAACGGCCTGGGACCGGCTCGAGGCCCAGCAGCCCCAATGCGGATTCGGCCAGACCGGGGTCTGTTGCAACCGCTGCACCATGGGGCCCTGCCGCATCGATCCCTACGGGGGATCACCGGCCAGGGGCGTCTGCGGGGCCGATGCCGATCTCATCGTGGCCAGGAATCTTCTGGACGATCTGAACACGGGCGCGGCCGCCCATTCGGACCATGGCCGCGAGGTCATCGAGACCATGCTGGAAACCGCCGAAGGTTCTGCCCAGGGATACGAGATCCTGGACACGGACAAACTCATGGCCATTGCCGGTGAGTACAACATCCCCACAGAGGGCAGGAACAACAACGCAATCGCCAAGGATGTGGCCATAGGCATGCTCGAGGAGTTCGGGACCATCAAGAATTCCATCCAGTTCACCCGCAGACCCCCGGGAAAGACCCAGGACATCTGGAACAAGACAGGGATCATGCCCCGCAGCGTGGACCGGGAGATCGTCGAAGGCATGCACCGCATCCACATGGGTGTGGGGGCGGATTACGCCAATATCCTGCTCCACGGTCTGCGCACGGCCCTGGCCGACGGCTGGGGTGGCTCCATGATGGCCACCGAGGTCTCGGACATTCTCTTCGGCACCCCGGAGATCAAGGATTCGTCCGTCAATCTGGGCGTGCTCAAAAAGGACATGGTCAACATCATCCTCCACGGGCACAACCCGGTCCTCTCGGAAATGGTGGTCGAGGCCTCGAGGCTGCCCGAAATGCAGGAGAAGGCAAAGGCCAAAGGAGCCCAAGGCATCAACCTGGCCGGGATGTGCTGCACGGGCAACGAACTGCTCATGAGAAAGGGCGTGCCCATTGCCGGGAACATGCTCAATCAGGAACTGGCCCTGGCAACCGGTGCGGTGGAGGTCATGGTTATCGACTACCAGTGCATCTTTCCATCCATCACCAAGACAGCGGCCTGCTTCCACTCCAAGGTCGTCTCCACCAGTGAAAAATCCAAGGTGCCCGGTGCCGTGCACATGGAATTCCATCCGAAAAACGCCATGGATACGGCCAAGGGCATTGTCCAGCTGGCCATCGACAACTTCGAGAACAGGGATCCGAACCGCGTGCTTATCCCGGGCGAACCGGTTAAGATGATGGCCGGTTTTTCCGTAGAAGCGGTGGTCAAGGCCCTGGGAGGAACCCCGAAACCCCTCATCGACGCCATTGCCGCCGGTCAGATCAAGGGAGCCGTGGGCATGGTCGGATGCAATAACCCCAAGATCAAACACGACTACGGTCACGTCCGGCTGGCCCAGGAACTCATCAAGCGCGACATCCTTGTGGTCCAGACGGGGTGCGCCGCCATTGCCGCGGGCAAGGCAGGGCTGCTCCTGCCGGAGGCTGCCGACCAGGCGGGCGACAACCTGAAGGCCGTGTGTCAGGCCCTGGGCATCCCGCCGGTCCTGCACATGGGCTCGTGCGTGGACTGTTCAAGAATCCTCGTTCTGGCCGCCGAGCTGGCCAAGGCCCTGGACGTCTCCATCGACCAGCTCCCCCTGGCCGGGGCCGCTCCCGAATGGATGTCCCAGAAGGCCGTGTCCATCGGTTCCTACTTCGTGGCCTCGGGCGTGTTCACGGTCCTGGGCATCCCGCCCAAGATCTTCGGGAGCGCCAATGTCCTGAACCTCCTGGCCTCGGGCCTGAACGACGTGGTCGGCGCGTCCTTTGCCGTAGAGCCCGATCCGGTCAAGGCGGCGGACATGATCGAAAAGCACATCCTGGCCAAGCGTGAGGGGCTTGGGATCTGATCGGCCGAAAAGATCATTTGCTCATGATGACGACCCGTAGGGGCACGGCGCGCCGTGCCCCTCCACGATGTTCAGCCACCATTCCATTCCCATAAGGACACCCCATGGACCACGAATCACGCAGTGAACACCTGTTCAGCGCGGCGGATTATCTCGACGAACACCAGGCCCCCCGAGATGGCGGAACCCGCATCGTCATCACGGGCAAGGGCGGGGTCGGCAAGACCACCACGACCGCCCTGCTCGCCAAACTCCTGGCTGAAAAAAACAACAAGGTCCTTACCATAGACGAAGACCCCCAGCAGAATCTGGCCTTTTCCCTGGGCTTTCCCCTGGACAAGCCATCCGAGCTTGTCCCGGTCTCCAAAAATCTCGACTATATCGAGGAAAAAACCGGGGCCCGCCCCGGCCAGGGATGGGGGGCCATGCTGCGCATCAACCCGGATGTCTCGGACGTTGTACAGCGATTTGGCATGTCCATCGACACAAACATCGATCTGCTGGTCATCGGCAGCGTCATCCAGGCGGCCACGGGGTGCCTGTGCCCGGAAAACGCCCTTCTGGACAGCATCGTCCGGTACATACGCCTTCGAAATGGCGAGATCATCCTCATGGACACCCAGGCCGGGGTGGAGCATTTCGGCAGGGCCCTGGCCGACGGATTCCAGCACGCCGTGATCATGACCGAACCAAGTTTCAACGCCGTGCAGGTGGCCCTGCATTCGGCCGGGCTCGCCCGGGATCTGGATATCCCCGGGGTGCACCTGGTGGTCAACCGATGCCGCAGCCCAAAGGACAACGACAAGGTGGCTGGATACCTGGGGGACCATCCCTTTTCCACGGTAACCCATCTGCCCTTTGACGAAGCGGTCATGGCCACGGAACCCGATGTCACTCCGCTTATGGCAATGAACACCCCATATGTCGAAGAGGTCAGAAACCTGGCAGAGATGATCGCATAGTCCATTGCAGCAATCGTGCATCACATCATGACCACACCAACCCCACAAGGAAACGCCCATGAAAACCATCATCATCGGTATGGGACCGGCCGGATTGGAAACCGCAAAAACCCTCAGGGAACAGGGCTATGCGGGCGAAATCATCATGTTCGCCCGGGAAACAACGCCCCCCTATTCCCCTCCCGTACTCGGAGAATACCTGCTCACCGGCAATGAAGAAGCCCTGTTCTGGAAAGGAACCGATGTATGCGGCAGATTTGATCTGGACTGCCGCATGGGGGAATCCGTGGTGTCCATCGTCCCGGACCGGATGCTTCTGACCAGTGACCAGGGCTCTTATCACTTCGCCCACCTCGTCATCGCCTCGGGATCATCCCTCTACGCTCCCCTCCCCGGCGTGGATAAACCGGGCATCTGCCATTTCAAGACCCTCGAGGGTACCCGGCAGATCCGGAATCTGGCGGACACCAACCCCGGCAGCACCGCCCTCATTGTCGGCGGAGGATTCATCGGTGTTGAAATCGCCCTATGTCTGGCCAAAATCGGGCTCAGACCCATCCTCCTCAACCGGCGGGATTGGGTCATGCCCCGACTCCTGGATAAAGAAACCTCCGCCTATGTGCTAAAAGACCTCCAGGATGCCGGTATCGACGTCCGCCTGGAAACCGAAGCCACCGGATTCATCGGAAACGACAGGGTCGAGGGCGTGACCACGGCAGGAGAACACATCCTGACTGCGGACCTGTACATCGCCGCCACCGGGGTCAAACCAAACATCGGTTTTCTTGCAAACAGCGGGATCACATGCAACCAGGGGGTCGTTGTCAATGACTACCTGCAAACCAATTTCCCGTTCATCCATGGATGCGGGGACGTTGCCGAGACCCGCGATCTGGTCACCGGCAACACCAAGATCCACGGGCTCTATCCCGTGGCCGTGGCCCACGGCCGGACCGTGGCCATGAACATCATGGGCGCGAAAATCCGCTATGAACAACAACTGAACATGAATTCCTTGAAGGAGCTCGCCCGCAAAATCATTGTGGTCGGGCAACCGTCGGACACGGTCATCAAGCGCAAATCCAAACAGACACTGCGCAAGATCTTTCTAAAGAACGGAAAGATAACCGGATTCGTGCTGGTAGGCGATATCTCCGGGGCGGGCATGTTTCTCGGGCTCATGCGCAAAGGTGCGGATGTCTCATCTATCAGCCACCGGCTACTCTCGCGCAATTTCAGCACCGCGTACATGATGACAGGAATGGTCAAAAAATGCAGGATATGATGCAAAAAAACCATATCCAAACCATTAGGACCGGTTTCAAAGGTGGCGTTTCCAGTCAGTTTTTTTATCACAGCAGCATGAAGCAAGGATCCCGGGTGTGCGGACGGAACGCCCGCTTCTTTTTTTTGGGGGGGGGCAGACACTTTACTCATCCATACTTTTCAGCAAGATAGCCACATATTCATCCGCATCCGTACGGTCACCGCAAGGATGATGGTTAAAAGTTGATGCGGGCGCCCGCATCAACTTTTCTCACATTGCAGGATCAAACGGTCATGCCGCAATGGCCGACCACCGGACCGCTAGCCGGACCCGAAGAGACTTTTGGATATTTCCCAGGCACCAAGGTCCTTTGCATGCCCCCAGTCATGTCCGCTGCGTCCAAAAGACCGCGACTTCCGCCCTCCTAAAGGTATCTATTGCCAAAGAATCCAGCATAACCTACCTGCCGGCGCTTCACTTTCTCTCGTGCACTTCCCAGCTTTCGACCTCGCCCTCCTCCACCTCTTCCCAGCCGCTGAACATGGCCGCAATGTGGGCCGTCAGGGTGTGACCGGTGGTGGTCATGTAGACATGGACGATGACAAAGCTCAAAATGGCGAACCCGCACAACACATGGATGGTCGCGAGCACCTCCAGATCCAAGAACCCGTCGATGGACCAGGCCTGCCACTCATTATAGTAATAGTACAGAAAGCCCGTAAGCATCTGCAGGCTGAGCAGAACGGCTGTGAGTCCCAGATAGGTCAGTCTCTGCAGGGGGTTGTGTTTGGCCCCCCTGCTCTTCTTTACCGGGTGGGGCTGGCCCTTGAAGATGCCTGAAGAATAGTAGCGCATGACCTCGAGCAGCTTTTTTGTCGTGGGCACGTATTGCCGCCATTCCCCGGTGGTAAACACCCAAAAAACAAAAAAGACGAACAGGATGATCCAGGTTATGCCGAATACATTGTGCAAGGATACCGCCCTTCCGAACCCCAACAGATCAAAGGTCCCATGTACTTCAAATCCGGTCAGAAGGAGTAAGAAGATAAAAATGGCCTGCACCCAGTGCCAAAAGCGTTCAAACCGGGTGTACAGATAGATCTTTTTCATGGGTTTCTGGCTCATTTAGTCCTCCTTTTTCCGCAGCCGGAGCGAAAAAATCCGGGCCAGGGCGTGGATAGCCACACCGATGAGAGAGGCCACGACCAGGGTCCAACCGCCCACATCCAATGCAGTTACCCGGTCCCGTCCGGGCATATAGAAACCGGTCAGGTTTTCCAGCCGTCCCTTCCGTGCATGGCACTCCAGACAGGCCACGGAGTCTGATTTTGGGGCAACCATATGGCTGATGGGGAAGGCATACACACTGTCCAGAAAGCCGTATTCACCGCTAAACGGCAACCCAGCATAGTCCATGCCTGCAGCGATGGCCTTTTTCCAGTCATAGCTCTTCCAATAAGCCCCTGATCCCTTTTTTCCGAACAACTTGGGGATGACCACGTTGTTGTTGATCTTGTCATAGGGAGTCTTACCCTCATGGATCTTGAAAGGAAAAATACGGGCATTATCCATGTCCTTGTCACCCATGGGCCAGATCAGTCTGACAACCCCCGAAGGATCTATGGTTTCTTCTGCGCTCCTGATCTGCATGGCCCCGTTGTACCAATGGTACTCCGGAATGACATCCTTCTCCCAAACAAAGGTTCCCTTTTTCGTATTGTAGGTATTTTTGCCGTATGGCCCCTTGATTGTGTAGGGTTTGCCGTCCTTCTTTTTTCCTGCCGTGGTCCAGTCCCAGAACATCTTCGTGGGGTTTACCCGGGCAAAGGTCGGGATATGGCAGGACTGACAAGCGACCTTGTCCGTATGGTCGTTTGGCTTGGACCCTTCTTTGTGCGGGGTGGTCGAATGGCAGGACTCGCACATGATCTTGGCGCTCAGGTCGTCTTCAAGCAGACTCTTGCGGTGCTTGGCGGCCGGTGTGGAGTAGACCCGTCCGGCGATGTGGTGCAACTTGGTGGAATGGCACCGGGTACAGGTGAAATTCTGGCCATCGAGACCCATGTGCACATCGAGTTTCTTGTTCGGCTTGATCAGGGAAGAATCCAGGTCCCCATGTTTGACCCCGTCTCCGCCCCCCCCGTAGAAATGGCAGACCCCACAATTAGTGCGGGACGGGCGGGCAACGGACTGGGCGACCTTGTTCCACTCCGGGGGATAGAACATCTTCTTGCCGAATTTCTTGGGAACAGGGGTGGGATTACCGGCCCCAGTCGGAAATTTTTTGTATGTTCCGGTTTGTTCATGACAGACCAGACAATCCACAAGGGCGGGATCGCTGAAATCGAAATTTTTGTCCTTCCAGCCGTACCCGGCATGGCATGAGGTGCAACGAGCCTCGTTGCTGTTGATGTTGATTCAGAAGTTGTTCAGGGTAATCCCTGCCTTGCCGGTCTTGCCGCTGTCGTCACTGGGATCCTTCCAGGTCCAGTGGATGGTCTTGTGGAACTGCAAGGCCGCCTCGGTGTGGCATCCCAGGCAGGCCCGGGTCACTTCCGGCCCTGAGGAAAACGGCTGCTGGAGCTGCTTGAATTTTGAATGATCCGCTGTAATCCAGAGTTCCTGGTCCTCCATGACCGCATGTTTGGCCAGGGTTCGTCCGGGGGCGTCCGGTTCCTGGGCCCCAAGGACCGACCCGGCATACCCCCATAAAAACAGTACCGGGACGATCAGGGTTTTCACGATGAACAGATACCGGGGGTGTTCGCGCATACCGTCCTCCCTTCAGTTTCCATGGTGAGCCCATTTTCGAGCCGTTTACCGCCAGTCCTGATCCGGCTCACCACAAGTTTATTACCCATAACCGTAAATAGAAAGTTTCAGCAAGGAGAGATTGGTCCCGCGGGCATTGTGTCTTGGTGTTTGTTTTTGTGGGTTTCTGGGGGTTTCTGGGGACAGGCAAATAATGTCTGCTGATCATATTTTATTCAACCTGACACCGCTCCA
>NZ_JBUDSQ010000042.1:0-24912 GCF_054921335.1 Desulfoplanes sp.
GATGGGAGTGG
Source organism: Desulfoplanes sp. (assembly GCF_054921335.1). Taxonomy (NCBI): domain Bacteria; kingdom Pseudomonadati; phylum Thermodesulfobacteriota; class Desulfovibrionia; order Desulfovibrionales; family Desulfoplanaceae; genus Desulfoplanes; species Desulfoplanes sp. Next base: position 12 of record NZ_JBUDSQ010000042.1, read on the forward strand.
CGGGGGTGGCCGTGCGTGGCTGTGTCCCGTCATTATTTTTTTTCGCGAGCATTTCTCGCTTGAGGGCGAGATAACTGTCTCGTATTTTGATATATTTTAACTCAGCCGCGTCGGTCCTCGAGCGTTCCTGTGCTATTTGGTCCCTCAGTGAATCGATCAGGCCATCCTTGAAGGACGCTGCCCTTTCTTCGAGTTCCTGGATCTGCCACTGCACCTGGAGGTTGAGTCGTTCCACCCGGCTCTCCATGCCGCTGATACGCTGGTGGAGGTCGGATCGGGGAGGATGCTCCTCGGTCATCGGCGCGGACTCCGGTGCGCATGTTGTTCCGGAACCATTGATCCCGATGCCTCCCTTGTCTTGGACAACCTGTTCTATGATCCCCGTGGTTATCCGCTGGATCCCGTCGGCATACCCGTAGACCAATGCAGCGTCGCAGAGGAGATTGATGGATCGGGGAATGCCTCCTGAGTACCGATGGACAAGGTCGACGGAATCGGAGGGAAACAGGTCCGGGGGGCCTCCACTTTGCTGGAGCCTGAACGCGATGTAATTGCCGACCTCTTCGCGGGATAGGGGACCGAGGTGATAGTTGACCGCGATCCGCTGGGTCAGCTGGGCGAGTTCGGGCCGTTTGATCTTGGCCTTGAGTTCCGGTTGTCCCACGAGCATGACCTGCACGAGCATGTGTGACTCGGTTTGCAGGTTTGAGAGCATGCGGATTTCTTCAAGTACCTCGTTGGACAGATTCTGGGCCTCGTCGATGACGATCAGGACGTTGCGCTGCCTGGCATATTGATCGATGAGGAATCCGTTGAGGATCTCGAGATTTTTGGATTTGTTGCCCGGCTCGGGTATGAGCTCGAATTCCGAGAGGATCATTTCGATGAGTTGGTCTCCGGAAACCTGGGTGTTGAAGATGACCGCTACCTCCATATTCTTGCCGATTTGGCGCAGGATATGGCGGATCAGGGTGGTCTTTCCGGTCCCGATGTCACCGGTCAGGAGGATGAATCCAAGATTCTCGGAAATGCCGTACTGCAGGTAGGTAAGCGCCAATTGGTGCTTGGACGTCATGTACAAACAGTCCGGATTGGGGACGATGCTGAATGGTTTCGAAGAGAATCCAAAGAATTCGTTGTACATGATTTTTTGGGGGGGGTTACGATGCCTTGTTCATGACCAGGCCGACAAGTTCCTTGCCGTTCAAGAGATCCATGGCTTTCTTGATTTTTTCTTTTGGAGAACGGCCTGCCTCGACGACAAGAATGACCGCGTCAACATACGATGAAAAGATCAGCGCATCGGGATTGTCCACGAGAGAGGGGCAATCGAAGATGACATACCGGTCACGGTATCGGTTCTTGAGTTCCTTGACCAGGGACTGCATCTTGGGAGCGCTCAATAATTCGGTGGATTCGGTACTGCTTTTTCCGGTTGGAAGAACGACAATGTCGTCCATCCCCTCGGGATGGATGAGTATGGAGTCCAGGGAGACGTCCTCGATGAGGTAGTCGGTCAACCCCCCGTGTTGTGTGAGTCCCAGATATGTACTTATATCCGGATTGCGGAGATCCATGTCCACGAGCAGGGATGTCTGCTGGGCGTGCCGGGCGATGCTCAATGCGAGATTGATGGCCGTGGTGGTCTTGCCCTCTTTGGGGGTCGCACTGGTGACCATGATGGCATTTTTTCCCCGGCCTTTCGTCCGGGAGATGAGCTGTGTGCGTAAAAGACCGTAGTGGTCGATGACCTCGGTGTCCCTGAGCGCTGTCATGACCCGGAAACGTTCCAGGTCCTTGGGCGAGGGAGAATGCACTTTGGTCCGTGTATAGACGATGGGTTCGGATCTTGTCGGGGGTGCTGTTCCCTGGGTAAAGGGGGCCGGATGTAGAACCTCTCCGGAAAACTGATCCTTTTTTGCTTTTTCCAACGCTTTGGCGATTTTGCTCATGGGTCGATCCCCTGGGTAGAGTGGTGGAGGGTGGATGATCAGGGTCATACCCCTTGTACCGTTGTCCGGTCTGTCCCATCCCCAGAAGGGTCAGAACATTATGGTTATTTTTCGGCTCAGCTGGATCCACAGCACGTCAAGGGGACGATAAAGAAAATGCACGGTTACAATGCCACTGATCAAGGCCATGACAATACCTGACGGAACAGCGACCAAGCGGATGCGTCTGAACAGTTTTTCCCGTGCCGTCGTTATCATGGGGATAACGGCGATGACCGGCTGCCCCGCGAGTTCGCTGAGTTCCCTTGAATCATGGACAACATGGTCCATATTTTCCATCAGGGCGACGGATCCAAGTCCACCCGCAAAAGCGAGAGCACAGCCGAGAAACAATATGGCCAAACGGTTGGGACTCGCGGGCTGTTCAGGCACAAAGGGTGGGGAAATGATAGTCATTTTTTCTGCCATGCGGTTTTCTTCGAGCATCAAGGCCTGCTCCGCGACCATGAGCCGCTCGGAAATCGTCTCGAATTGTTTTTGGGCATTGGTGTACCCACGCATGAGCGCTTTGTACTCTTGTTCGATCTTCGGTGTGTTTGCGACCCGCCTGGAATAGGTGGTATGATTTTTTTTCAAGTCTGCCAGCTCTTTTTTGTCCTCACGCAAGTCGATAGCTGTCTTTTCGATTTGATGACGGGTGTTCAAGTAGACCGGATTGTTGGGATGCAGGGCCCCTGCTTGGGCGGCAGGATCCTTTTTTTCGTACGCGGCGATCTGTTTCCCCACATTCTGTATTTTTTTGTTCAGGGCGATCACGTCCGGGTGGAGATCTGAATAGCGTTTGTCGAGGATGGTTTTTTGGGCCCGGAGTTCCTGGAGTTCCGCCTGCAGAGTGCCCAGCTGATTATATCCCGGAGAGGCCTTTTCCAGTGCGATGATCTTGTTTTTGAGCATGAGCATGTCGGGGTGGCTTTCGGAAAGGGTCGCCTTGAAGGCGGTGTAACGGCGTTTGAGGGTTTCCAGGTCGGTGTCGGGAGAATTTTCGGTCGTGTACGGATTGATAGTCGCCAGCTGCCCTTCCAGAAAGGTTTTTTGGTCCGAGAGCCGGCGGAGTTCGCTCTCCTTGAAATCGATTTTTTGGGCCAACCGTTCCATTGTATTGCGGTTTCCCTGTATCATTTCAGGGAGTTCAGTAGGGTGCTGTTTCTTGAACAGGGCGATGGCCTGTTCCTTCTCGGCGATTTGCGCTTTGAGAGTCTTTTGTTGTTTGGTCAGAAAGTCGACCGTCGTTTGGGCCTTGAGTTCGCGGTCCTGCATGTTGGCGTTGAGAAAGATCGAGGTGAGCTCGTTGGTAACCTTGGCGACGGTATTTGGATCCTTTCCCCTGAATCCGATCTCGAATGCGGTGGTTGCCACCTGGTCCTTGCCTTTTCCCCATTTAGTGGTGATCGGAGTCAATTCTATTTCTCCGCGCAATTTTTTCACGAGTTCCTGGTTGGTGTGGTTGTCCCTGATATCACGGTACAAACCATATTTTTCGGTGATTCTTGTCAGATTGGGAACGCTCAAAACCCGTTGGGAAAGGGAATGCAATCTCGCTTCCACAAGTCCGGTAATGGTGGTGCGGACGAGATCCTCGGGCACGACTTGGGTCTCGATGAGGATGGTCGCCTTGGATTTGTATTTTGGGGGAATACCAAAAGCGACCGTGATCGATATGGTGAGTATCAGGATCAAGGGGATCCAGAAAAACCATTTCCTCCTCGCCAGAATACTTTTGAAACTTTTCATGTTGTCCAGCATAGCGTCACCATGGCAGGTCGGAGTGTTTGTCGGTCTGTTCAATCTTCATAGGGAAACATCATTGTGTACATCAGGTAGACTTGGTTGCGGGTGATACTGTCGTCATCGTCCCTGTCCATGTACACTCCGTAGCTGTATCCCGCTTTGATGAAAGAATTCTTGAAAATTTCATATTGCAAATATGGTTCCATACTATAGTATGTGTACCTTTGCTCGTCATCGTCCCCGCTATCGATCTGATCCGAGTAGACATACCCGCCCATGAACCCGACCTGCAACCGTTCCGATAATCTGTATTCTGCCTCCGCATGGACCCTGTCCCGTTTCAGGTCGTAGCCGCGGGCGCCGGAGGTCACGTCCTTTTTGTAGCCACCAGATATGAGCCATGTTTCTCCCTTCCAGGTAAGATCGAATCCCAATGTGCCGCTTTCGTCGAAAGTTGTCTGGTCGCCTGTTCCCAAAAATACGTCCAGTTCGAGCCGTTCGCTGAGTGCGTAGGTCGCGCCGGCGGATACGCTGATGGAACGGGTCGTGTCACTGTCGTCGTTGACCTCGTTCTCATAGTATTGGTCCCCTGACAGACTGAAGCGTAGTCTGGTCCGTTCTGAATATCTGTGTTTGGTGACCAGCGAAAGTTTGTAATGGTCATCGTGGTTTTTTCCTCTTTCCTTTTCGTACGATCGCAGATCGGCGCTTGCCGTCAGGCCAAGAGAGGTCCGTTCACTCATCTCACGTTCGATGCTCGCCCCAAAACTGTTGGTCATACTGTCACTGTAGGTGTCGCTGTGCCGGTACCCTTGATAGTCGGTTTCTTGGAGCCTGTAGCTGATCCTTCCCCGTGTGGTTTCGGTCAGGTCAACGGCCATATAGGGGGATATTCCGTAGATGATCCGGTCGACAGTGCGGAGATTTTCACCGGTTTCTTCAAAGGATCTTTGCGAATTGCTGTCGTAGGTAAATACATTGTCCATCCCGAATGTAACACGTTCAGAAAATGCATGTTCCATTTCAAGTTCGTATGATTGGTCAAATCCGTCGAATTCGTGCTCGTTAGCATACCATGAATAATCCACAAGTCCACTGAAATTTAATTCTGATGCCTCTGTCGATATATCGTAAATTAATCCAGGAATTATAGAGTGCACAAAGTCATCATTTTCTGTGTATCCAATTTTTGTATCGTACGTTTCTTTTACACCTATAGATGGCACTATTTTTTGTTTTACAGCCATTGCATATTTTGAAAAAATAAAAATAGGTATTATCATTGCGATGAAAAATAGCAATTTATTTCCTCTCATGATATTTTCCCCTTTGTCGTTTGCTGCTACCATAATGGAGCAAAGGGTACGGCACTATTTCCATTTTGATGCCGTACCCAGCAGTTCTTTAGGGAACGACCAGGGTATCGCCGGGTTGTAGCACGATGTTTCCCCCGAGATTTTCTCCCTGGGTAATCCGTTCGTAGTCGATGGGGATGGCCGTCTGTTTCCCCTGGGTGGTTCGCAAGACATGGATATCGTCGCTCTCTGCAAAGGGGGTCAGACCGCCGGCCAGGGCGATGAGCTGAACGACTTTGAGAGGAGAGCCTTCCATGATAAACGTTCCCTGCTTGTTCACCCGTCCGACGATATATACCTTGGGACTTTGTATTTCCTCCATGACCACGCTCACCGGGGCATCGGGGACATATTTCTTGATTTTTTCTTGGACCATGTTCCGTACCTCTTCCACGGTATGCCCACTGGCCTTGATGTCTCCGATAAGGGGAAAGGAAAATTTTCCGTCCGGCATGATCATGACCTTTCTGGTCAGGGTTTCGTCCCGCCAGACAGATATTTCGAGAACATCTTCCGGGCCGAGCAGGAAATCCGGAAGAGGATTGGTAGCGCCGGAGGCAGGAAAGAGCAGAAGAAGGCTAAAGAGAAATGGTAAAAAGACACGGAAGCTGGACATGATGGATCTCCTTGAAGGCTGAGAGTGGATGGTGGGTGAGGGTGATGGAATTTTTGTGGCTCCCATAGCCGCTCCGGGGAAATTTTTCATGCATTTTTCCTGAAGAATCCGATAGAATGGTCACGTTGATCCGACTGTTTTCCGGATTGGCCAGGAATTGTAGGATATACGATGATGTAATTTTTCAGCAAGTATCATACCTTTGTAATTGTACCCGATACGAGGAGGGGGGCAAGGCTTCCTATCCGTAGAAGCCAGTGGCTTGGTATACGCCATACGGGGGAAGAATGGGAAAGAGACCGTTGTCGTCAGAGTGAGGAATCATTGGTTGTCTACAAAAATATAAACAAAATATGCCGTAACTATTCAGATCAAAACTATACTATCGCAACATCTTAAAATTTATCATCAAATCGGAGTGCCGATCAACAAATTTGGGAAATTGGGGGAGTTGAGAAATTCTGATTCTTTGAAAATGCACCTGGATAGTTACAATTTGTCTAATATTGTTGGAATGATATAATAATAAAAGAACGGTACGATTCATGCTTGGATGTGTCTGTTGCATTGGTTGCGGTCCATAATTTTCCGGTGGGTGATTCCCGTCGATAACCAATTACTCTTGATTTGTTTATGTCCCGTTTACTTATCGTTGATGACGACCAGGAATTTTTGGCCTCCTTGGGGAGTGTGCTCACTCATATGGGTCAGGATTATGTGGGGAAGCGATCACTCGCCGAAGGATTGGACGAGGTCAGGCAGCGCCCCTATGATCTCGTTTTGTTGGAAGTCCATCTTCCGGACGGCAATGGGCTGGACGAGATCAAGGGATTCCAGATGGCCCCCAGTGGTCCCGAGGTGGTCATCATCACCGGGTACGGTGATGGGCAAGGGGCAGAAGTGGCACTGCGCAATGGAGCCTGGGATTATATCGAAAAGCCCGTTTCCATGACCACCCTCCGCACGATCTTGAAGCGTTCTCTGGATTATCGGTACAAGAAGAGAGAACTCTTGGACCACAGGACGGTTCGTCGGGAAAGGATACTCGGGTCGAGCCAGCAAACCCTGACCTCCCTCGAACATATGGCCAAGGCCGCGAGGAGCAAGGGGAACGTTATCATTATGGGAGAAACCGGGACGGGCAAGGAATTGTACGCCAAGGCCATCCATGAGAACAGTGACCGCAAGCAGGGGCGTCTGGTCGTGGTAGATTGCACCAACCTTCCCCGAGAACTCAGAGAGTCCCTGCTTTTTGGTCATGTCAAGGGGGCTTTTACGGGTGCCCATGAGTCCAAGGAGGGGTTGTTCAAAAATGCCGACGGCGGGACGGTATTCCTCGATGAGGTTGGAGAACTCGCCCTGCCCTTGCAGAAATCAATGCTCAGGGTTCTTCAGGAAGGACGGTTCAGGCCGGTGGGGTCAAATACGGAGGTGAACAGCAGCTTTCGGGTGATAGCCGCGACAAATCAGCACCTCCAACAGATGGTTGAAAAAGGTAAATTCCGTAAGGACCTGTACTTCAGGCTCAATGCCCATTGTCTCCATCTGTATCCCTTACGGGAACGGGAGGAGGATATCTCCGTGCTGGCCAGGCACTACTGCGGAACCATTTGCCGGGAATACGATATCCAGACCAAGACCCTCTCCCGTGAACTTGTGCGGGTCATGTGTCGATATCCCTGGCCGGGGAATGTCCGGGAATTGATCAACACGCTCTATGCCTGTGTCGACAACGGGTTGATCGAAAAGACACTCTTCCCCCATCATCTTCCCCTCGATGTTCGGGTGGCGGTTGCCAAGTCGTCGTTTTCCGGCAACGGTAACGGGGACAGTCCGTGCGCAGAGAAGCCGGAGCGGAATTTTACCGACCCCCAAGTACACATTCCCGAACTGGCCCCGGAAGAGCTGCCCACGCTCAAGGAGGTCCGCAACAAGACCGTTTCCAGCCTTGAAGTATCCTACCTGAATGTTCTGGCAAAGGTTTCGAGTGGGAATGTCGGGAAGGCCTGCTCCATCTCCGGCCTTTCCCGTGCCCGTCTATACGAACTTTTCAAGAAGCATGATCTCAATCTCCGTCATGGCCGGGCCTTTATTTAGTAAGTACCGCTTTCCGTCTAAACCAAAACCATTTTGGGATGTTGGGTTGTTATCGAGCCTCTGATCCAAGCGACGGTCCGTAGGGGCACCCCTTGCGGGTGCCCTTTTGGCAAGTGAACCCACATCTGAGACGTTGCCTGGATGGGGCCACCCGCAAGGGGTGCCCCATCCATTTGGTTGCCTTGAACGTACATCCAAAATCCATTTTGAAAACCTCGTGTTCCAAAGTGGTTCTGGTTTAATCCCATCTTTATAGCATGGTATATTGAGGAACGCCGGCCAAAGTCTCCGCCCCTTGGCCGGCCCAGCCTATCCTCTGGCCCTTCTTTTTCTTCCGAAGAGGCATAGGAGTCCGGTTCCAAGGAGCCAGATCCCTGCCGGTATGGGTACAACGTGCGTGGCTGTGTCGGGGACCAGAGCCCACGCGTGGTTGCCTGTCTTGGCATTCCCGTTACCAATCACTGCTGTCGTATCTTTCCCAAATCCGGAATTAAAGGAGTACCCGGTTCTCGCCCCCTTGGCGTAAAAATCGCCCCACATGGGAGCCCTGTCCGTGACAATGGACCAAGTGGGTTGGTCTTCAAATTTGAGGCCGTACACATCCCCGGGAATTCCAGGATTGCTCGCACCCTGGTCTTGGGCGTTGTATGTACTCGGATTTCCGGCCACGAAATCGCTCGTTCCCTGCCCTATATTGCCTCCAAGAGGGATGGGATCTCCTGAAAAACCTGATGAGACCTCGAGGATCGCATGGCTGATGTCTGGTTTGTTCCCTGTAAAGGTATAGGCATACTCCCATAACTGGTTCTGGCCGTCATAGGTCACAACCCATGATACACCGGTTGGAGAGGGTGGTCCGTTCGGGGTTTTCCAGTCGGATACGAGTTCTTGTTCGGTCGAGAGGAGTTGGCCACTGTACATGGTGGAGGCTCCTGCTGGAGCGCAAAGGGCCAGGACAAGGGCCAGGACAAAAACAGAAGACAGAACGGGCATCGTTTTCATGTGAACCTCCGTTAATGGGTGGAAGAATTTGTGCCACTACTAAATAAGGGGGATCACCGTGCACAGTCCGGGGGGAAGAGGAGGAGCGGTTGCATGGATCGTGGGTGGATAAACGGTGTACGCATCACCCCGTTTATCAAAAGCAAGGTTCATGCTAGATAAAATGATCAGTATGATCGATGAGTTGGAATGGATTGGCAGGGGGGGTCCGGTTTTTTCGGAAGAATCGGGGCTGAAAAATCCGGTTTTTGGGGGAGTGGATGGCAGCGGTGTAACGCGCCGCCTTTTTTTGTATCGTATCCGTGAACGTCTGCCATAAAAGCCAAGAAAATCGGAAGCGATGAAACTGCATTCAACGCCCGCTCATACGCCCCGAGCGGGTCTATGAGCGGGCGTTGAACCCTGTGTTGGGTCGCGGGAATATGCCTGTAGTGGAAGCCGTTCGTCCATAGTGATGGGTCCATGGGGCATGGTTTTCTTCAGCTCTTTCTACCGTTCCAGTCCAAGTCTTGATGTTGTCAGGTACCGCTGTCCCCGGGCCTTGACAATGGACAGGATGGTCTCCCGGTCTTCAAGGTCCGAGGCAGACACGGCTTCTTCGATCCGGCGCAAATGGACGCGTTCCTGCATGTCGGCATGGATCACGTCCATGATGTCTCGGAGCCCGCTGATCCGTTTGAGCCATCCCAGCCCTTCGCGATAGACCATGGACGAGGCGAAAACCGCCCCGAGCAGGGCGAATTGATGCCTGACCGGAATCTCCGTGATGATCCGTTCCCGGTATTTTTCCACCAGTACGGGCGGACAGTAATCCAGGATCAATCCGCACAGATCGGGATCACCGTGCAGGTCTGAAACGTGTTCGGCCAGAATTTTGCTGATCATGTCACCCAACTCGTTGATTTCTCTTGAGGCGGCAAAGGAGATCTCGGTCAAGAACGTTTTGCCGCCCCCATATCTGAATTCTCGAGTGAGCAGTCTGGCCTCCGATCTGGCCCGGTGTTCGAGAATGGTCAGGACCTGGGCCACATATTCCTTCTTGATGGCCAGAAATTCTTCGGCCGAGAGAATGAGTCCCGCCAGAATCTCATAGGACGAACAGATCACACCGGTCTTGTTCGCCGATGATCCGTGCAAAAAGATAACACCCGCCTCCTGGAGGTGATCCCGGGCTTCCCTGGAAATGAAGATGTTCGCTCCCTCGACGATGGCCCGTGCCGATGGGGTCCCGTCCGGGAGCAGGAATTGTCCCCAGTTCTTGGCATTGATCGTATCGGGCCGGCCACCCGCAGGGATGAAAACGTCGGCCGTGGCCGTATTGTGCAGGGTGTTCCGGATCTTGGCCCCGTCGGGGGTGGTGGCGTCCGCGACCAATCCTTCCACCGAGTGGAGTTTAGCCGTAGAGAACCCGTTGCACCTGTCTCCCCGGTCGAGCAACCGCTTGAGTTCTCCGTGGTCCAACCCCTCGGGATCGAAGGCTGCTCCGTGTCCGTCGGTAATGGCAACGATACGCACGGTTTTCGGGTATTTTTCCATCAGAATGCGCAAACAGTTCCCGGCCACGTCCCCGGCCGGCCCCCCGGTCATTTTGATGCTGAAGACATCCCTGGACGGATCGAACCCCAGGGTTTTCAAGATCTCTTCCATGAACACGATTACCCCGAGGCTGGTCACCCCGTATTCCTTGTGGTTGATTCCAGCCCCGGGCTTGGAGCTCATGAAGGCCCGAGCCCATGGGTACCCCCGTTTTTCGGCCCGGGCAACGATCCATTCGATATGTTCGGGAAGAATGTTCTCGTCCGGCCCGAGGTAGATGATCTCATGGCGGTTCAGATAGTCGACCACGTCCGCAGGTGAAGGGGTTTGCCTGGACGAAATGATCATGTCCAAAAGCGAGTTGGTCATGCTTTTTACGGCCATGTCCACCGATCCGTTCGGGGCCAGGAGCAGGACCGCCTTGGACCCTCCTTCTGGGATGTCTTTGTTTTTGAGCTGCTGGGAGCTTGCCAGGGCGGTCGCCTCGTCGAACAGGCGTCCATTTTCCAGCTCGAACTGTTCCTTGTTCCTGGTCCGTACGACCCTGACCCCGCCCCGGGCCATGTCCCGGTACCTCACGTGGAATCCATGGAACCGGGGACCGAGAAAGAAGAATATACCATACGGTAATTCACCGTTGAACAGGTTTTCGAGCATGGCCGGATCCATGCGGAATCCCAAGCCGAATTTTGTTGGCACATAATAGTTGGTCTTGAACACGTGGTCCGTGAACCGAAAAATTTGTTCCAGGATGGACCGTTCAAGATCCAGGGGGATGGACTCCAGTGTTGTACTGGCCGATGAGCGGGCGGTTTGGATCCGGTCGGTCCGGTCGTTGGGGTACGGGTCGAATCTGGCCTCGAAATAGTCCACAAGGGCCAGGGTCGTCTCCGGATGGCGGAGAACGGTCCGCTGGATCCTTTCCAATGTATAGGCGTACTTATCCTTCCTATGTAGGAATTGGTGCACGAATACGCAGGCCGCCTGGATGAGGGCCACACGGGCCAACGTGCATCCATGGATGTCGGCGAACGCTTCCAGGTCTCCGGCCTGGAGCCACTTGATCCATTGCAGTTCCTGCTTGAGCAGGATCGAGCAATGCCCATGTGAAGCCGTTTCTCCATTGGCGCAGCTGACATACAGGCTGACGATCCCGACATTCCCCTCTTTCCCGAGATCGAAGAGATCCGCATAGGCCCGGTGGATGAGGACGCCGGCCCGGTTGAGGATCTTGGCCACCTCCAGGAGCATGCCGTCCTGCATCGGATTGGTCATGGCGATGGTTATCCGGTCCTGGTTGTTTTCCAGGGGTTCCAGGCCGACATGGACCCTTTCCGTATTTTTGATCTTTTGGACGATCCCATAGTGCCTGGCTGCACGTTCCGGATCGAATTTTTCGATGTAATCCAGGGAGGCACAGGTCAAAAAAAAGGCGAAAGATCGTTCTTCTTCAGCGGGAACCATGGAGAGGGTTTTGAGCTTTGCCAGTGCCTCGTGCATGTTTGGGGCATTGGGATCCGCCAGTTTCTGTGGGGCCTGGTGGAAGGTGCACAATGTGATGGCCTTGTCGGAGCTGGTGTAGATCCGGGCCGTTTGCAGATCGGTCCCCCGCAGTCCCTCGAGGATATCCACGAGATCCTGGGCGTCTGTTCCCGGTGTGATATAGGTGACCCGGGTTTTGCACGGACTCCTCAATGTCAGGGTCCGGTTCATGGTCGTCACCTGTCCGGAGACGATCCCGTGCAAATGGGTCTGGACTTCTTCTCGGGTGTGGCTCTTGAAATAGTATGGATGCATGGTGGCGTAGAACCAGGGTGTGATTCTATCAGCCTCTTGGGCCATGGTCTGCTTCAATGTTTCCAGGGCCGTCCGAGGTTCCGGGGAGAGGGGGGGGGTCTGCATGGCGAACTCCTTGAACGCGGAAGGGAACTGATTATCCTATAACTATGCATGGGATATGTCCTGCGGTCAAACCAGGGAGGAAAATCGGACGCTTTGGGGTTTGACCATCGCCCGGATAGTGGGCACAAGCAGCTACCGGAAAGTGGGGCTGCATCGCCGGGGGCTTGCGTGGGTGCACCCGGTCGCGGTCGCCCCCTTTGCAAGGAAGCCACCGTGGAATCCTGACAAAATTCCGGATACAATTTTTGGAGAGGTTTTTATCCGTATGGATGGGCCAACCCTTCATGACCCAGAATGCCCCCCACCGGGTTGTTCAGGGTTTTGCGCGCGGTGCGGAAGAGAACACGGACTCGAAGCGGGCAATGCCCGGGAACTTTGTTCCGGGGTCATGCGTGAACTGGAGCGATCCGCGCGGATCGATTGGCACGTCCCTGCCGAGCGGGCCGACCCCCGTCTTGCAACGAGCTGTCTGTTTGGCCCGGCCCGGGGCCAGATGTTCGGGGTTATGGAGTATCTGGACGGCAGGGGGAATATTGGTGTTGCCCGTGCCTTTTCCGGCCAGTATAATGGAATCTGGCATGTGCAGGGATGGGTCGATCCCATCGTGGACACCCGGGAAATGTGTAGGATAAGCAGGCCGGTGGAGTGCCGGATCAAGGAGCTGGGCGCAAGGATTGCCGGGCTTTCAGGAGATGCGACATCGCGCAGGCAGTTGATCGAGGAACGCAGGACCCTCTCGAGGGAGCTGATGAAAGCGATCCATGGGCTGTACAAGCTCTCCAATTTCCGCGGAGAGACACGGCCCATAGGGGACGTCTTTCTCGGTCCGAACGGTATGCCCACTGGGGTCGGCGATTGCTGTGCCCCCAAATTGCTCAACCATGCCATACAAAATCGGTTCATACCACTGGGGATAGCTGAGTTCTATTGGGGACTCGAAAACCGTTCCGGCACCAAAAAACACGGTGGTTTCTATCCGGCGTGTCTGGAAAAGTGCCGGCCCATCTTGGGGTTCATGCTGTGCGGGCTTCCCCGGGGGTGATCTCTTGGCGTATAAGGATATCTATGATGACATTCAAAGAATTGGGACTCGTTCCCGAACTTGTCAACGGTTTGGGGACCGGGGGGATCACCGTGCCCACCCCTATCCAGGAACGGGCCATTCCGGTTCTTCTGGATGGCAGGGATGTCTATGTCAGCTCGGCCACGGGCACGGGCAAGACCTTGGCGTATCTTCTTCCCCTGTTCCAGAGAATCGATACCGACCGGAAAACCATCCAGGCCATGGTCATTGCCCCGACACACGAACTGGCCATGCAGATATTCAAAACCGCAAAGGTTCTGGCCGACCATTCTGGTTTGGGAGTACGCAGTCAGGTTTTGATCGGTGGGGTCGCGGTCAAGCGTCAGCTTGGAGGGCTCAAGAAAAAGCCGCATCTGATCGTGGGGTCGGCAGGAAGAATTCTCCACCTGATCGGTCTAAAAAAGATCAACCCCCATACGATAACAACCGTGGTCGTGGATGAGGTGGATAGGTTGCTGTGTGGGGACAGCGCTGAGAATGTCCGGAAGCTGGTCGGCAGGACCGCACGCGACAAAGGTCTCGTGTTCGTTTCTGCCACTGTCCAGCCGGCAAGTCTGCGGGAAGTCGGGGCGATGGCACCGGATGTCTGCGGGATCCATGTGGACGCCAATCAGGTCAGTCCGACCATCACGCACCAGTATATTCTCTGCGAAGAGCGGGAAAAGCCCGATATCCTGCGAAAACTCATGCATGCCCTAACGTGTGACCGGGCCATTGCCTTTGTGCACAGAAACAGGACCGCACAAATCCTTGCCGACAGGTTGAGCCATCATAAACTCCCGGTTGCAGATATCCATGGGGCCCACGACAAAATCGCCAGGCAACAGGGCCTCGATGATCTGCGGCAGGGCCGGGTCCGCTTGCTCCTGGCCTCGGATGTGGCCGCCAGGGGGCTGGACATCAGGAACGTGACACATATCTTCAATGTGGATATTCCGTCGAACAGCAAGGATTATCTGCACCGGGTCGGTAGGACCGGGCGTGCCGGTGCCGAGGGCAGGGCCCTTTCTCTGGTCACCCCCAAGGAGGTCCGGATCATCCAGCGGTTCAATAAGGAACTGGGGATCGATATCCAGCCGGTCAGATTGTTCAAGGGGAGGGTGGTGGCTGCAAAGAAGAACGATGACTAACCGTTGAACAACCGTTTGTCCTGTACGGGCCGGGGCCCCTACAGGACAAATCATGCTAAACGTATATGGACCAAAAATAACGCAATCAGGAGGACAACCATATGCCTTCATTTGATATCGTCAGCCAGGTGGACCTGCAGGAAGTGGATAACGCCATCAACAACGTGAAGAAAGAAGTGGACTCCCGCTACGACTTCCGGGGAGTGACCACGGAGCTCTCATTCAACCGCAAGGAAAAGCGGATCAACCTCCTCACCGGGGACGAGATGAAGATCACGGCCCTCAAGGATATGCTCAGCAATCATTGTGTCCGGCGCAAGATCGATCCGAGGGTCATGGAATTTTCCGAGCCGGAGGGGACGGCCAAAGGACAGCTCAAACAGCAGGTTATCCTGCATGAAGGGATCGACAAGGATACGGCCAAAAGATTGGTGAAATTGATCAAGGGGGCCAAACTCAAGGTCCAGGCGGCCATCCAAGATGATCAGGTCCGGGTGACCGGAAAGAAGATCGACGATCTCCAAACGGTCATCAACCTGGTCAAGGACGGGGGATTCGAACAACCTTTCCAGTTCGTGAACATGAAGTAGGCCACAAAGGTCGCTGTTATGCCGAGAGATCCCGGAACACGTCCGTGGATGACGAGTGCGGCTGTTTTGCCGGCAATTTGGTAGGGTGCTCACGCCCTTCCCAGGTAAGACCCCCCCCCCCTGGTTGTTTTTGGGGGCGATGAACCGGTTGTTGCCGGGAGTCATGAAAGACCCAAAAAAGGGCCGGAACATGTGTTCCGGCCCTTAGTGCATGAAAAGGAAGCAGTGGAGTCTGGCTCAATCGATGGGCGTGCCGGCTGCCTTGCGCTCGATATCGGCCAGGGCCAGGTAGAAGGCCCCCACAGCCAGTTCAGCACAATGGAAATGGTCCTCGGGCAGGGTCTCCAGATACTCTGCAACGGTTTCCGGGTGTATGTCCCAGGCCGTTTCCAGTTGTTTGCCTTCGCTCAGGGTCGCGACCGCATTGGCGGTGGCACTGGTGTGCATGCATCCATCGATGTCCAGAGAGATATGGCTGATCTGACCATTTTCTACTGTCAGAAAAAATTCGATGGTATCGCCGCATTGTCCTGTTTTTTTGCCGTATCCGTCGGGTCGTTCCGGTCGTTCTCTCCGTTCGTGATTGAGCGCCATTTTGAGATAATTGTCCGAATGGTCCTGCCAGAAATCCATGGTTTGTTGGGTGTCACTCATGGTCGGTCCTTGATATATGCGTGTTTCCGTATACTCGAAATCTGTTTGTTTGCCCATGTATTGTCAAAAGGGAACGCCTTGTACATCTTGTGGTCCCGCTGGGCAATAGGAGAATGGGAGGATATCCATTTTAGGGGAACGGGAGTGGCTATCGGATTGCTTGCCTTTGTCGGGATACTTGGGCACACAGGGAAATAATCACCTTCCGGGATGGTTTTTGCTTGGAATGTTTCTGCTCATGGACTGTCTGGGCAGTGGGAGCGATCCGGCGTTCCCAGCGGACATCCGCAGTGTCCTCCATGCGTAGATGGTTGAAGATCCGGTAGGTCCCACAGGTCGGTTCCAACATGTGGAGGGGGGGGATAGTATGTGGTATTGGGTTGCCGTTTCCTTGGCATTGTTCCTGGTTGGCGGTTGTTTCCAGGCCCGGGCCGACAATTTGGCCGTGTCTGGTGCAAATTCCCCGGACCAACTTGGACAGTGCCCGGATAGTCCCAACTGCGTGTTTTCCGGAGACAGAAATCCGGCACAAAAGATATTTCCCATGCGTCTCACGTCGAACGGAGGCTGGCACACGCTCCGCAAGCACGTGGCCGGGATGCCACGAACGGCCATTGTCAAAGAGACCCCCACGTATATACACGCGACTGTCTCAAGCCGTGTGTTTGGTTTTGTCGATGATCTGGAGTTCTTGCTGGATCCGGAGACCCGACTGGTCGGGGTCAGGAGCTCTTCCCGGACAGGATATTGGGATTTTGGCGTGAACAGACGGCGTGTTGAAAAAATCCGGACAACGCTCTATGAATGGGACGTGATAGTGGAGTGATCCGGAAATAGGTCCCAATGTATTGCCATGATTGTTTTGAACAAGCACGGAATAAAAGAAAGAGGAATGTTCCATGGAGACGAAATCCCTGACTCTTAGGTATACACCGGGTGAAGAGATCGCCAGTAGTGTCATCCACGGCCTGGGTATTCTATTTTCCATAGCCGGTCTTGGTGTGCTCACGGCCTTTGCCACGGCCTTTGGCAATGGATGGCACATTGTCAGCGTGAGTATTTTCGGGGGAACCATGGTCGTCATGTATACGGCTTCGACCCTGTACCACAGCATTCCCTTGCCACGGGTCAAGACGGTTATGCGGCTACTGGACCATTCGTCCATTTTTCTACTTATAGCCGGAACCTACACCCCGTTCACCCTGGTCAGTCTGCATGGCGCATGGGGATGGACCCTGTTCGGGGGTATCTGGGGGTTGGCTGTGGCCGGGATTATCATTGAATTCTCGCCGCTACGTAAATGGCGTATTCTCCAAGTAGGGTTGTATCTGGGTATGGGATGGGCGGTGGTCGTGGCCGCCAAGCCGATGCTGGCCAGTGTGCCTGTGGGGGGGCTGAAACTTCTTCTGGCCGGAGGATTGTGCTATACCTTGGGGGTTATTTTTTATGCGTGGCGGGGGTTGAAATTCAGCCATGCCATCTGGCACCTGTTTGTCCTCTCCGGCACGGTTCTGCATTTCTTCGCGGTTCTTTTGTACGTGATCCCGGTCGCATCCTAAAAAACGGGTCACTTTTTGGGCGGATTTTTTCGTCTTTTGCCGTCTCCACGGTGCGGACCGGCATGAGCTTAGGATCGACAATTGTTTTTCGCCTTCCACCGTTCCCCTTTCCCGTTGGGGGAACATATCAACCGGTATTCCATGTCCTCTTCTTCTGTCCCCACCGATGTTCTTTCACTTGAATTATCCACTGTTGTCGAAGATTTTTGCGATGTTATTTTGTATGTCGATCAGATCGGATCCATTATTGCCACCAAGGGACCGGTGTCCACTTTTTTCAAGACCGATCAGATTGTCGGTAGGACCGTATGGTCCGTTCTGGGGTTCAAGGTAAAGGATGTGCATGAGATGCTTGCAAAATATCCCCCCGAGGATATTCAGGAAATTTTCTCCTCCCACGGGAGTGAAAGTTTTTGTCTACGCATCATTCCCCTGCCGGCCCATTTTAGTCCCCAAGGGGGATTCGTCGTTGTTGTCACCAGCAATTCTCCGCTCATGGATCTATGCGATACCTATGAACAACGGTTGTCTGACAACATTACGGCCTGGGACGACAGCATGACCCTCTTCCACGCCCTTTTCGAAACCACGGCGGACCCGACATTTCTCGTGGATGCGAAGCAGCGCATGCTTTCGGCCAACAAAGCCGCCAAGACCCTGTACAAGAATTCTTTTTCTCTAGGGAAGAACTATCTGGATATCATCCGTCCGGTCGACAATGGCAGTCTCCAGGATGCCATGCGGACCCTCAGGCCGGGAAAATCGTGGACCAGGGAGATGTGTGTCAGGGAGGGCCCGAGCGGACGGCTTCCCGTTGAATTGACTCTGAGGAGGGTGGACCTCAACGCCACGCGGGTTTATCATCTCGTCCTGCGGGACCTTTCAGAGTTGGATACCCTGGAAAAAGGCCTGAACAAGACAAAGGCCCAGGTCGAGGGGATGAATGTGACCCTGCGTAATGTGCTCAATTCTGTTGAAGAGGAAAAGCAGGACCTGCGCGAAGAGATTTCCAAGCAGGTCAAGGACCAAATTCTGCCCGCCCTGGACCGCATGGCCCGTGAAGAGTGTCCGGAGGTCCGGGAAGACTATTATGGGTTGCTCAAGGACCGGCTCGTTTCGGTCACCCATGATCCCGCAGATCCCATGGACGCGCTGATCCTCACCCTGACACCCAAGGAACTGGAGATTGCCAGGCTCATCGCTTCCGGCCAGAGCAGCAAGCAGATCGCGGAATTTCTTGGTTCATCCTTTGACACCATCCAGACCCACCGCAAGAATATCCGCAAAAAATTGGGTATCCGGGGCAAACCGGTCTCCTTGTATGCCTTTTTGAACAGTCAGGGGTATCTCGGTGATTCCTGATCGCCGTGTCTGCATCATGAAAATTTTGTACATCCGCATTCTGATTCCTGATACATCCAGCTGAATCGTTAGAACCTACCACCTGAAACAGCCCTTTTTTTCCGTTCTAGCCTCCGCTCCTCACTGTTCCCTTTTTTCTGCAAGCCCCCCCGCGTCTCGAATATCCAATTTTTATCGGGTGCGCCTTCCTGTTGGATTGTCCGGTCATTTCTATTTTATCGGGTAGGACTATCTACCCGATTCCTCCCCCATTTATCCCCTTGCCCCGGAGACATCTTCTTGTTTGTATGCCCATGCTCGAAATATTCGCATCCGATGTAAAATGATCATGTTTGGCGGAAACAAGTTCGCTGCGGAGTGTTTTTCATTTGGTGATAACGTGTTTTCAAAACAAGGAGTTCTCGTGAGATACCAAAATCTTTTGTTTGCCATTGTGTTGTCGTTGTCGATGTTTATTGTTGCGTGTTCCAACGAGCCTGAAAACGCGCTTGAACGTGTCTCCGAGACGGAAAAGATCAGTTTCGCGATGAGTGGTGGATACCCACCGTTCAATTTTTATAATGACAAGAACGAATTGGTCGGATTCGATGTCGACGTGGCCAAGGAGGTTGCCAAACGGCTCGGTGTGACCTTTGAGCCGGTGACCACCGAATGGAGTGGGATCATCGAAGGGCTCCGGGCCGGTACCTATGACGGGATCCTCGGAAGCATGGCCGTGACTCCGCAACGGGAAAAGGTCGTCGATTTTTCCGTACCCTACTACTATTCGGGGGCCCAGGTCATTGCCCGGACCGATGCCCCGGAGACAACACCACAGGGGTTCAAGGGGAAAGTCATCGGGTTGGTGACCGGTACTACCTTTGAAGATGATGCCAAAAAGCTTGGGGCCGGTGAGATCCGCCTGTACAAGGATGACACCCAGACCTTGATGGAATTGGATAACGGGGTCATTGATGCGGTCATCACCGACCGGGTCGTCGGGGTCAATGCCCTGAACAAGGGAACATTTGATCTCAAGCTCGTCGGTACACCCATACGCAGCGAAGACATCGCCGTGGCCTTCCGTAAATCCGACAGCGCACTCAGAGAAAAGGTCAACGCTATCCTCAACGATCTCCACACTGAAGGTGTTCTTTCAAGGCTGAGTCAGAAATGGCTTGGGGTGGATATTACAAGTAGTTAAGCCGCCAAACCTGTTTGGGAACCCGCAGTTTTCTGGGTGATCAATATATGAACAACATGTATGGAGCTTACCAGCTTATGGGCTGATGGGTTTGTAAGCTGGTAAGCTCGTGAGCAAAGGCTCCCTGTATTGATTCCTGACCGGAACCCACGTTTTCAAACTGGTTTTGATGGTTGAATAGGTTGTAACTATTCGGGGTGTCCCCCCTTGTTCTTTGATGGTTGGATATACTGTCATTTTTCCTCATTGGATTTTGATCGATATGATGCTCCTGCAAAAATTTGAAAATCGGGGTTCAAGCTCAAAAAAAATTGTAACAATCTGATTTTACTTAAACCTTAACCCTGTCTACAAAAATGTATTTTTCGCAGTCACATCCGACATGAAACAGTCATAACCCTCATTTATCCCTGCAATCTCTCAACATACTTATATGTTTAATTTTTGTTTAATTTCTGAATTACTAAAGGAAAAATATCACCCATGTACTATGATTTTGCTGCAGTAGTCGAATACTTTCCCTATTTCCTTCCCGCTGCATGGATGACAATAGAAATAACCGTCCTGGGTATTGCGTTGGGGCTTGTTTTGGGATTGGTCACTGCGTTTATGCGTATCTCGAAACGTAGGATTTTCTTATGGCCGGCCCTGGGATACATTTATCTGATCCGCGGGACGCCATTGTTGCTCCAGTTATTGTTTATCTATTTCGGAATGCGCGGACTTGTTGGGCTGGAGGCCTTGCCTTCGGCGGTATTGGCCCTTGGTCTCCATAACGGGGCCTATATCGCCGAGATTTTCCGGGGGGCCATTCTTTCCATGTCCGCCGGACAGATGGAGGCCGCTAGGAGTATCGGTATGTCCTATATGCGGGCCATGCTCAGGATCATTCTGCCCCAGGCGTTCAAACGGGCCATTCCTGCCCTGGGCAATCAGTTCATTATCGCCCTCAAGGATTCGTCCCTTGCCAGTGCCATCACCATCAACGAACTCTTGCTCAAATCCCAGCAGCTGGCCTCGTCCAATTTTATGATGATGGAAATGCTGACCATCGCCGCCTTTTTCTATCTTCTGTATACCGGGATTTTTACCTGGCTGTTCAACCGTATTGAAACCCGTCTCGATGTCAGCCGAGCCGGTTAACACAAGGAGCAAACATGAACGATCAGCAACCTGCCATAGAAATTTGCGGTCTGCATAAATGGTTCGCCGAACACCATGTCCTCAAGGGAGTGGATATGCAGGTCGATCCGTCCGACGTGATTGTGATTATTGGAGCCAGCGGCTCGGGAAAGAGCACCCTGCTACGCTGTGTGAACCGCCTTGAGTCCTACGAGGAGGGCGTAGTCAGGGTCCACGGGGATGATGTGCTTGAGGATGAGCGATATATCAACAATCTGCGTGCGCGTCTGGGCATGGTTTTCCAGAATTTCAACCTGTTTCCCCATATGACTGTCATGGGGAATATCATTGAGGGTCCTACCCAGGTCAAGAAAATGAAGAAAAAGGAGGCCCTCGAGATTGGACGGCACTATCTGGACAAGGTGGGTATGTCCGACAAGGAGGACGCCTACCCGGAAACCCTTTCCGGAGGACAGAAGCAGCGTGCGGCCATTGCAAGGGCCCTGGCCATGGAACCCGAAGCCATGCTTTTTGACGAGCCCACTTCGGCCCTGGATCCCGAACTGGTTGGCGAGGTCCTGGGGGTCATGCGCAATCTGGCCGATGACGGAATGACCATGATCGTGGTCACCCACGAGATGGGTTTCGCCCGTGAAGTCGCCGATACGGTCGGGTTCATGGAAGGGGGGTCCATATTAGAATCCGGTAGTCCGCAGGAGATATTCAACCATCCCCAACAGCCCCGCACCCAGGAGTTTTTGGGGCAGATCGTGTAAAAGCGGGGGCAGGGGGTGGTGTCGATCGTACCCGCCCCGCCATGGCTTGGAACACCCCTTGATCCGCTGCGATCCGAAAAGCAACAACCAAAAGAACATCCCGGCACATATGGACATTTCCGTCCATATGTGCCGGGATTTTTAATGCCTTCCGCCATGCTCCGTTTATTATGCATGGGACGTATCCGGCGCGCTCCATGTCTTTATCCGTAGCGGAAGGGGCGAAGAGATGCTTGTCTGTTACCGGTAAACCGGGCAAGATTTTTTCTGGCGTTATTGGGGGTATGTCTATCCATGCCCTGTGGCGTGTATACGTCCGGCTGGGTACGTTTTGATGGAGTATGGTGAAAAAAGGAGTGGAGCGATGGATGGGAAGATGTATGGATGTCTGCTCGATAGCCTGACCGAGCCGATTATTTTTGTCGATACGGAGCACATCATCCGGTATATGAATCCGGCGGCCTGTATGGAGTTGAAAAAATACGGCGGTATCGAACTGGTCGGCAGCTCTCTCTTTGGCTGTCACAACCAGACCTCGTGCCGTACGATCCGGGAGGTTTGGAAACGTATGCACGGGGGACTCGACGAAGAGTGTATATCGATCCAAGAGGGGAAACGGACCTACATGCGGGCCGTACGGGATGAATGTGGCGACTTGCTTGGGTACTATGAGCGGTATGAGAAGATCGTTCCCCATTGATTTGCTGGCCTGTTCAGATGGACCCGATGGTTCCCCTGACCTTGAATACCTTTTCCAGATACCGGGAGAGCAGGGCCACGTCCACGACAATGCCGATGGCAAGGAAGAGACAAAGGTGATGTTGAGGGTGATCAAGGCACCGGCTTTGAGCTCGTCCCAGCCCATGGTGATGATGTTGGACTGGAAATCGTTCATGGCATATGGCCCTTGTTGATGAGTGTTCAGCAATTCCCTGTCAACGAATCGAAAAATCGATAGATTGTGGAAAGATCTTTATTGATCGTTTGTTGCATCTGTATAGTGGGATCCATATGAGAATATTTCAGACGTCGATACCGGTAACCTCAAGAGGATGACATTCATGAACATAGCCGATTCCATGCTGGATCTGGTGGGGAGAACCCCTTTGGTGCGATTGGATCGCCTAGGTGCCGACATCGGGGCGCGGATTGTGGGGAAGTTGGAATTTTTCAATCCCTGCGCTTCGGTCAAGGACAGAATCGCCCGGAACATGATCGAGGCGGCCGTCGAAGGGGGAGACATCGAAAAGGAATCCGTGATCATCGAGCCGACCAGCGGGAATACCGGGATCGGGCTGGCTTTTGTGTGTTCGGTCAAGGGATTGCGTCTCATTTTGACCATGCCCGAGAACATGAGCATTGAGCGCAGGAAGCTGCTCAAGGGGCTGGGGGCCGAACTGGTGCTGACGCCAGCCGGTGACGGGATGAAAGGGGCCATTGCCCGGGCGGAGGAACTCATGACCGAGTACCCCCAAGGGGTCATGCCCCTGCAGTTCGAGAATGCCAACAATCCGGCCATGCATTACCGGACAACCGGCCCGGAGATATGGGAAGATACGGATGGAGAGGTGGACATCCTGGTGGCAGGGGTGGGAACCGGCGGGACCATCACCGGAGCGGGCAGGTATCTGAAGGAACGCAATGCCGACATCCGGACCGTGGCAGTGGAACCGGCGGATTCAGCCGTTCTTTCGGGCAATCCTCCCGGTCCGCACATGATCCAGGGCATTGGTGCCGGATTTGTGCCTCCGGTGCTCGATCGGGATGGCATCGACGAGATTTTTCCGGTGACCAATGACCAGGCAGTCACCACCGCCAGGCGTCTCATGCAGGAAGAAGGCATCGTGTGCGGCATATCCTCGGGTGCCAATTGCCATGCAGCCCTGGAACTGGGACGGCGTCCGGAGAATCGGGACAAGACCATCGTGTTCATAGTCTGCGACACCGGGGAGAGATATCTGAGCACGGATCTGTTCGGGGAATCATAAATGAGAATACACCATCACTCATTCCAAGACCTCGATGCCATTGTTCAGGCCCTGTGCGAACAGGATACGGACGGCGCGACCTGTCAGCGCGAGCACGGCGAAGCTCCCATGCCGTCGGTTGATGTGCTGGCCTCTATTGTCGAGGATCTGCGCAGTGTGCTCTTTCCTGGCTACTTCGGCCCGTCGGATGTTGCTGCCGCG
Source organism: Desulfoplanes sp. (assembly GCF_054921335.1). Lineage (NCBI taxonomy): Bacteria > Pseudomonadati > Thermodesulfobacteriota > Desulfovibrionia > Desulfovibrionales > Desulfoplanaceae > Desulfoplanes > Desulfoplanes sp. The sequence continues at coordinate 23,909 of NZ_JBUDSQ010000042.1, forward strand.
TCCATGCACTATTACATCGGGGCCAATCTCGATCGTCTGCAAAGATCCCTGGCCGAGCAGATCCTGCGGGGTGACTGTTTTGTCTGCCAGAATGAACCTGGTCCGCAGTGCCTCACCTGCGAAGCCAGATCGCACGATACGGCCTGGCAATTTCTCCAGACCCTGCCCCGCATCCGTCACCTCCTGACAACGGATGTGGACGCCGCCTTTGTGGGTGATCCGGCGGCCAAGACTCCCGGGGAGACCATCTTCTGCTATCCGTCCATCCGGGCCCTGACCCATCACAGGGTGGCCCACGAACTCTACAAGCTCGGTGTCCCCATCATTCCCCGGATCATTTCGGAGATGGCCCATTCCCTGACCGGGATAGACATCCATCCAGGCGCGTCCATTGATGAACATTTTTTCATCGATCACGGCACCGGAACGGTCATCGGTGAGACCTGCGTCATCGGCAGAAACGTACGGATCTACCAGGGCGTGACATTGGGGGCCAAGAGTTTTCCCAAGGGCGAAGACGGCTCCCTGGTCAAGGGACTGGCCCGTCATCCCATTGTGGAGGAGGATGTGACCATCTATGCCGGGGCGACCATCCTGGGGCGGGTCCGCATGGGGAAAGGCGCGACCATCGGCGGCAATGTCTGGGTCACCCGGGACATTCCGGCCGGTGCCCAGATCAGGCAGTCCCGGCCTCTGGAGAAAAGCTACGAGCATGGGGCGGGTATCTGATAGCCAGACCGTTGCCCTGCGGTCGATCGTGTTTGTGTGGAGTTGCCTGTTCCAGAGTGTGGTAACTGTTCGGGGTAGAATCCACCAGAAGCAACGGTCTGAAATGTAATGGTAGATTTGAGCATCGGCCCACACCTTTCAGAAATTTAAGGAATGAATAACCTGTATGCTGGACCTAACCCATTTGCAACGCCCTAGTTTTTAATGCGACCGAGATATGCTCAGCTAGCATCACTACCTGGACGCACATCCGTAAGATCAAAACTATGGATCTC
>NZ_JBUDSQ010000043.1:0-24182 GCF_054921335.1 Desulfoplanes sp.
TTTTGTCATACATTATTCCATACAAAGAAATTGGGTATGTATATTTTGCCGATAAATAAGAATAATTTTGTAATACATTTATTGTACTTTTAAAAAACTCGCATTTTAACTGGATTTACGTCTTCCATTCATGTATGTCATGTCCGTTCCATTGGTTGTTTTACTCCATAACATCCACTCACACACCAGGAGGACATGCATGCTCGCTCTCAGATCCCGTTTCATTGTCTTGGTATTGTTTGTCTCATTGCTTGGGATTGGTCTCAGTACTGGACTCTGCGCTGACCAGATCAATCTGAACACTGCCACCGAAGCCCAGCTGACCACGCTTCCAGGCATCGGTGCGGTCATTGCCTCGCGGGTGATTGAATTCCGCAAGGCGCATCCGTTCAAGAGCGTCGACGAGATCATGGATGTGAAGGGGATCGGGCCCAAGGTGTTCGCAAAGATCAAGCCGATGATCACCGTTTGACAGACAGGACCCCGCAAGCATACCACAGGCGGTCTCTTCTATTGGGAGATCGCCTTTTTATATCCACAACCACTGCGACCCAAACAATCCCCATGAAAAACCCATATGGCGAACGCCTCCGCAAGGTCTGTACCTCCTTGCAAAGACGGAATCTCGAGGCACTCCTGGTCACCCATGCGGCCAACCGTTACTACCTTTCCGGTTTCGAACTCCATGATCCCCAGTGCAACGAGAGTGCGGGATGCATTCTTGTCACGGCGGACCAGGAAGCATGGCTCATGACCGATGCACGGTACAAGGACACGGCGGCCAGGATCTGGCCAGCAGAACGCATCTTCATCTATTCCGGGAACAAGAATGAGGAAATCTGCGCATTCATCCGCGACCGGGCCATCCGCAAGCCGGGCATCGAGGCCGGATCCATGTCCGTCTCCCAGTACAAGGCCCTTGGCGCGGGTCTGGACCCCGTCCCGACAAAAAACATTGTCGAAGAGGTCCGGGTCATAAAGGACAGGACCGAGATAAAAACGCTCAAAAAAAGCTGCGCCCTGAACCATCGTGTCTTTGCCGAACTCGGAGCGGTCATCGCACCAGGGATGAGCGAAGCCGAACTTGCCTGGGCCATAGAGAAAAAATTCAGGGACAACGGTGCATCCGAACTCAGCTTTGCGACCATTGTCGCGGCCGGGCCCAACGGCGCACTCCCCCATGCGATCCCGGACACAACCCGCATCTCTGAAAACTCCCCCCTGCTCATCGACATGGGCGGCCGGGTCGACGGGTATTGTTCCGACCAGACACGGACCTTTTGGGTTGGGGACAATCCAAGTACGGCCTTTGGGGAAACCCTCAACTACGTCCAGGAAGCCCAGCGCATCGCCATTGAACACTACCTCCCCGGCAGACCGGTCAAGGAGGCCGACCAGGCGGCGCGGGGATTCTTCAAAAAGCACGGCCTGGAAAACTATTTCACGCACTCGCTGGGCCACGGGGTGGGGCTTGAAACCCATGAATCCCCGGGGATCGGTCCCAGATCGACCGCGATTTTTGCCCCGGGCATGGTCGTGACCGCGGAACCGGGGCTCTACTATCCCAAATGGGGCGGGGTCAGGTGGGAGCATATGGTCCTGATCACCGAGGACGGCCATGAAGTCCTCTAGAACCAGGGCCCGGGCCGGCAACACAACCGGGCGGGCAGGGCGCCCTCTCCCGCCCCCGGCAGGGTGGTCGGACCATCTGTATGTCCACATCGCCCGCTCGGACATCGCCCTGTTCAAGTTCATTCTTGAGTCTTGGGACAATCTGGCCTATCTTTCGGTTTTGGATAAATACCGGGCAATGGTCCGGATCACCTTTGCCCCGGATTCCCGCCAAACCGTGACCGCCCTCCTCCACGAGCTCGGAACGGAGCTCGGTATCCAAGGGGTCATCGACATGCCAGGCCCCCATCGCAACCGGGATTGATGCCTATGTACACAACCACGCCCGACATGGATTCCAGCTCTATGCCGACCATCGCCTCCTTCCAGAGAGGTGAGACGGTGTTCACGGCCGGGGAATCGGCCGACCGGTTCTACATCCTTCTTGGCGGCAGCGTCGCCCTGGCCAGGGATGACCAGCCGACCATACATATCACCGGACGCCATGCCTTTGGCATCGAGGGGATCATCACCCCGTCGGGGGTCTACCCATGCACCGCCACGGCCCTGGAACCGAGCCGTATGGCCATGTACACCGCCGATCTTGTCGACGAGATGCTCCACAATTCACCAAGGACCACGCAGCTCGTTCTGCAGGGGCTCTCCCATGTCCTCGAGGCCAGCTGGTCCAGACTCGACAACCAGAACGACGGCCAGGCAAAGACCCAGTTCGTCGGCCGCATACAAACGGCCGGCCCCGGCCAGTGGATCATGCAGGACGGAGAGATGAGTACGGAGATCTATCGGATCATCTCCACGGACAAGGGCCTCGAAGTGGTCAAGAACGGCAACCGGCTCGCCGTGATCCACGAACCCGGAGAAATTTTCGGAGAAATGTCCTGTCTGCTGAACGAAGGCAGGACCGCAGGCATCAGGTCCCTCGGTAATTCCGTATTAGAAGTATATACCCCGGAACAGCTCAGGGCCATGCTTGCGGACTACCCGGATTTTTCCATCCGTCTCGTGACCACCCTTGCCCAGCGTCTGGCCAGGACCAGTCAGGAATTGGCCGGAGTCAAGGGACGGATCGGCTAGCCCGCACGCGGGAGCAGGCCTTGAGAGCACGAATCATCATAAAGGAGTATAGAGTGAAGGACGACAAAGGAATCTATTACTATCCCGACCCCTCGAGCAAGCAGGAAAGGATGTATATCCGGGACAATGACGGGGTCATCGAGTTCAGACTTTGGAGTGGACGCAGCCCCGAGGTATGGGACCGGCACGGCTGGCTGGACATGGATATCATCCAACGGGCCGCGCAGATGCAAAAAGACCGTGGGGGCAAGACCCCCATGGAAATCTACGATCTGGATACGGCCACCTTTCTGCTCAAGGATGAGAAATGACCGCGGCTTTGGCGGCATGTTTTAGGCGGAAGGCTGTAGCCCCGGGGTCACGGGGAAGAAGATGGAGGGACACGGCACGTCATCCACGGAGCTGATCCGGAATATCCAAGGGGTGGCGTTCCCCTAGGGGGGGGGCATCACCTTTGACGTCCGGGCCACGCCCTTGGCCTGTAGGATCCCGGCCTGCGGAGTGGATGGGGACGGGGGGCGAAAATTCGGTCCGGAAAGTAACAACTTTTTTTGCAGGACCCGGCACCTAGAAACGGACGACAAGCTCCTTGACCGTGCCCTTCCGCAGTACCTGGATAACCAGGTCCCGGTCTTCCCGTGCAGCGGGCAGAGCGGCCTTGTGCAGGTCGATACCGGTTGTGACCTTGCGTTCTCCCGCCCTGATCAGGACATCGCCGGGTTTGAAACCTGCGTTCTCGGCCCTGGAGCCGGGGACCACGCCCTTGATCATGAGCCGGTTGTCCCGTGCCTCGAGTACCAGGCCCAGCCTTCTTTTCTTGGCCGATGGGGGGCAGAGATAGTAATAGTCCGCCTCTCTGGCCGTCATGTCGGCCGTGCTCCGTGCCGGCATGACCGAAACGACCTCCGCTCCGGGGTCCATAACGCGGAGGCGGGCCGCTATGGCCCAGCGGTTTTCTACATGGCCGGCTCCGGCCAGAATAACCACCATACGCCCGGATTCCTTCCGGACCCTGACAGCGGCCTCGGCCATGGCCGTATCCCAGAGGGACTGGACCAGGAAAAAGGTCTCCTTGCCGGCCCCCTTTTCCCCGCCCATTCGGGCATGCATGAGGAGCATGGGCCCGAGCGCCTGCCGCTGTTCTTTGGTTGCCGGAATGATCGGATCGGGAACAAAGTGCGTATCCTCTCCAGCAACCCCTTCCAATCCACCGTCCCGGATCGTGTCCACCACACGGCGCGGGATATTCAGGGCAGCAAGGGGCAGACCATACTCCCGACAAACCTCGAAGATCGGTCTGTACAGCCCAAAGGCATGTCCCCAGCGGAGCTTCCACTCCAAACGCGATCCAAGCCCATCGACAGAAAGCCCCCCTGCATTCCACATATCCAGAACCGGCTGCATGTCCACGGCGACCATCTCCAGCCCGACCACCGGCCGACACCCTTTTTCAGCCAGTGCCCGGAGCACCGTCGCCTGCCCCATATGGTCACACGCATTGGTGTGCCCTTCACCGAGCAGCAGGTAATCCGCAGTGGCCAGAGAGCCGGCCAGCTCGCCGGGGGAGAGGATCCCCCCCTGCGCCGTATGCAGGGCCGGCTTTTTGATCGGAACCTGATCCGGCATCCTCGCTCCGTGCCGGGCGCACCCGGCAGCCATTACCGTCGCCAGCCCCATGGCCAGCAGCATTGTTTTCATATCCATCGTTCTTCTCCATGGTTTGGTAGGGCACCCCGGATCCACCCCTTCCATCGAATAGGGATAACCATCCCCAGTCCCAACAAAAAAACCGGCAGAGTCCCCCCTGCCGGTTTTTTTATTGTTGTCCACATGGCCGATAAGCCTAGTCCCACTTGCGCTTGTCCTCGATCAGACGGATCTGCGGGGGCAGGCTCCCCGGAGCGAGAACCTTGAGCAGGGGACGGATTTTGATCTTTTCCCGGAAGGAATGGAGCAGCTCGTCCTCACGCTTGAAGCTGCTGGCCTCGATCGACAGGATCATCTCATCGATCCCGCCGGGGTTGGTCACCTCGATCTGCCACCGTTTGACCTCTTCGAAACTGGCAAGAACCTGCTCCACCTGGTGCGGATAGACGAACATCCCCTTGATCCTTGCGGTCGTGTCCACACGGCCGACAATGTTCCCGAGCCGGGGGGAGGTCCGTCCGCAGGGACAGGGGGAGCGGTCGATATAGGAGAGATCCCCGGTGGCCAGACGGATGAGCGGATAGGTCTTATTGAAGGCGGTGACCACGATCTCGCCTACGTCCCCGTCCTTCAAGGGGATACCCGTGTCCGGATGGCATATCTCCACGAAACACCTATTGGCCACATGGAGTCCGTTCTTGTGGAAACATTCGTACCCGATGCATCCCACATCCGCGGTCCCGTATCCCTGACGCATGATCAGGTCGAACTTCTTCTCAACCGTGGTACGCATCTTTTCGGAAAATTTTTCCCCGGTGACAAAGGCCACCTCGAGAAAAAGGTCCTTCCGCAGGTTGAGCCCCTTTTCTTCACCCTTCTGGGCCAGATGCATCAGATAACTCGGCGTGCCCACATATCCGGTCACCCGGAGTTTCTGCATGATGTCCAGCTGGTTGTTCGTATTGCCCGGTCCGGCGGGAATGACCGCGCAATTGAGATTCTTCAGCGGCTCCTCGAACATCAAACCGGCCGGATTCATATGGTAGTTGAAGGTCACCTGGGCCAGATCCCCCGGGCGGAACCCGGCGGCGTAGAAGCTTTCCGACCATCCCCAATAGTCTTCACTGCGGTCTTCGGGGTCGAAAATCGGACCAGGGGAAAGAAAGATACGCCGCAACTCCCCGAGGTCCTTGGTCAGGAGCCCTCCAAGACGCGGGCCCATCGACTGCAGAAAGATGAGCTCCTTTTTCTTCAGGATGGGTATATGTTTGAGATCGGACAGCTCCTTGAATTTGTCGACATTGAACTGGGCCCGATCGAACCGCTTCTTGACGTCCTCGGAGTACCGGTAGGCATAGGTGAGAAGATCCTTGAGCTGGATCTGATAGAACTTCTGGCGCTCGCTTGTGTCCAATACCTCGCGCCGGCTGTAGATTCCTTCTGTGCGGTCTTTGCGGGTCATGCGCCGCCCCCCTCTTGAATATGGATTGTAACCCGCGGTCCCGGTGAGATATGGGGACAAAAAAAGGCACGGGTACTCTGATGTAAACCGTGCCTGATATATTTTTTTCCCAAAAAAAGCAAGCAGCAGCACCCCCCTTTCCCGCGGCCCCCGCACCTATCCGGAATAGTTGTTGTTTTGCAGGCCACGGATCAAGTCCGCAAATGACGTTTTGGCTGTCCCGCCTCCACCAATCCTTAAAACCCAATACAGGCTCCGCCCGCCCCCCCAACAAAGGGACGGGGCGCCCATCGAGTGGGTCCAGCTCTCACGGCTGTGGGGGCAGGACGAACGGGCGTCAAAGGTCTTTGATTTCGGGGTAGATTTTCTTGTTTTCTACGGCAGACTTCCACGGGTAAGGTGCCAAAACCGTCTCACCCCCCTTTCTTCCGCGCAAAGATCAAAAACCCGGTATGGGCGACCATCCGGTCATCCGGCCGGAACCGCTCCCCATTGACCTTGTATTTGCGCAGCAAGACTTCGAGCACCTCAACGTCGCCGAACGGCGCCTTTTCAAGGGCCATCAACAGGTCCTGGACCTGGTTGGTCGTCGGGAGTAAAAAGCCTATCGGTGCGCCAGGCCCCATGGCCGCGGCCGCCTGTTCAAGATATTCCCAGGGGGTACGTACATCCAGAAAAAGCCCATCCGCTCCGGTCTGTTCAAACCCCTCGGCAATGTCGCGGCTGCACCATTCCACCCGCTCGGCCAGTCCGGCCCACTGGAGATTGTTTCTGCACAACTCGCTGAATTCTTCCCTGCGGTCGTAGGAAAAAACCTTTCCTTCCCGACCGACACTCCAGGCCAGGGCCGTGGTCATCCCGCCGGATCCGCTCCCGGCCTCGATGATCCGCTTACCGGGCCCGACCCCCAAACGGAGCAGTGCATACCCGATATCCTTGGGATACATGATCTGGGTGTGCCGTTTGATCCCCTTGATCAGGTCATACAGGGTGGGGAGCAAAATTGAATACGGCCGTCCGAGATGCGTTTCTACGTGGGCCCCGAACCCGAGTTCGAGCACATCGCCAAGGGCCAGTTTTCCATCGTGCGTGTGCAGGACCCCTTCGGGATCGAGCACCCGAAAGTATCGCTTGCCCTTTGGGCTGACTAACATTACCAATTGACCGGCTTGTAGCATGGGTCTCCTCCTGTAGAATAAGTGGGCGAGGTATCCCGGGTTCAACAAACCTGTCAAGACAGCAATCCCTGCGGTCCGGCCGGGCCCCGGCCCCAAGGCAGGGACCTCCGACGTTATGGCCCGTTCACTTCCTCACTCCCCCCTTCTTGACCCTGGCCCATAAAAAACCCTTCTCTCCGCTCTTGTCTTTTTTGTAAAAAAAACTATATTAATTTGATATTTTTCATATTCCGGCCCACCTGTGACAACAAGGATTGGTTTGCGTGGATTCCAAATATATTTTTGGCCCAGTGCCCTCCGGACGGCTCGGCCGCTCCCTGGGACTTGATCTTCTCGGCCGGGCCATTTGTGATTTCGATTGTGTATACTGCGAGGTCGGCAGGACCGAGGTCCACACCACCCGGCGCACCCCATGGGTCAAGGCGTCAGCCATTCTTGAAGAGCTCGAACAATGGCTTGGACAAACAACGGTCCGCCCGGAATACATTACCCTCGGGGGCAAGGGGGAGCCCTGTCTGAACAGTGAGCTGGGAGCGGTTATCGACGGGGTCCACCGGATTGCTCCGGAGATTCCCGTGGCCGTCCTGACCAATGGTTCCCTTTTTGGCGACCCCGAGGTCTGTCGGGCCCTTGATAGGGCCCAGGTGGTCCTTCCGTCCATGGATACCCTTGTTACAGACGAGTTCAAGGAACTCAACCGCCCCTGTCGATCCCTCGACCTGCAGACCCTGGCCAACGGCATGGACCGTTGGGCCAAAACCTTCAGTGGAAAAATTTTTCTCGAGATCCTTCTCGTTGCGGGAATCAACGACACCCAAAGGAATCTCGATCGGATGCGCGATTTTTGCCGCCAACTCGCCCCTTCGCGTGTCGACGTGGTCACGATGACCCGCCCGGGGGCCTATTCAGGGGCACGGCCCGTGGACCAGGCAACCCTGGCACATTGGAGATCCATCTTGTGTCCGGACAGGTGCGATGGCCCCCTGGCCACGCCGATCAGCCCGGCAGCGGGAACGACAATGGACCCAAAACAGCTTGAAAAGGCTATCATGAACTCCATTGCCATCCGTCCCCAAACAACGGCGCAGATCGCCCTGGCCATGGGGGTGGACACCCCCCTCGTCCAGGCAGCCGTCGAACGATTGCGTACGTCCGGAGAGATCGTTGAGATCAAGGACTCCGGCACGGTATTCCATGTCCTCGCCCACAGGGACAGGGCATAGGAAAACATACAATTTTCATACGGACCCCAATCCCCCCTTTCTTGCACCAAAACGCCGTGTTTTTTACAGCGTGCAGGACAGGAAGACCCTGGTCCGTTGTCAACTTTTCACAGTACAGAGGAAACTATGGCCAGCAACAAAAAACGTCGTAAAATGTTCATCAGCGTTCTCCCCGGAGAGCAGGTCGAGGTGGTTCTCACCGAAGACGGCAGGGTGGAAGAATACTATCTGGAGATGGCCCACCAGAGCAAAACAAAAAGCAACATCTACAAGGGCAAGATCCACAACATCGACGCGGCCCTGCAGGCCGCCTTCATCTCCTATGGGGCCCCAAAAAACGGGTTCCTGCAGGTAGACGAGGTCCACCCGGAATACTACCACCCCGGAACCAAGAAAAAAAAGGGATGCAAGTACCCCCCGCTGCAGGAGGCGCTCAAACCCGGCCAGGAGGTCCTTGTCCAGGTGGTCAAGGATCCGACCGGGTCCAAGGGGGCCTTTTTGACAACCTATCTCTCTTTGCCGGGAAGATATATCGTCCTGACCCCCGGGCGTGAACAGCTGGGGATTTCCCGAAAAATCGAGGATCCCAAGGAAAGGGAACGGCTGAAAAAGATCTTCGAGGAGCTCAAGATACCCGAGGGGATCGGAGTCATCGTCCGCACGGTCAGCGAGGGGCAGAGCAAGACAACCCTTGGCCGGGATCTGCAATTCCTCAAGCGACTATGGAAAGAGGTCCGCAAAAAGGGGGTCGAGGCATCCACCCCGAGCCTGGTCTACGAGGAAAAGGACCTGGCCTTCAGGGCGGTGCGCGACTACCTCACCCAGGAAGTCGGCGAGATATGGGTCGACCACGAAGAGACCGCAAAGATGGTCAAGGAGACCGTGACCCTGCTCTATCCCCGCCGGACCAAGATGGTCAGGCAACACACGGACTTCGAGCAGACCCTGTTCGAACGGTTCAGCATTGAAAATCAGCTTGCCCAGATCTTCCGCAGGGAGGTCAACCTGCCAAGCGGCGGCCAGCTCTGTTTCGACCAGACCGAGGCCCTCATGGCCGTGGACATCAATTCCGGAAAGATCGGGGGAAAGAAGAATTTCAAGGACATGGCTCTGCGGACCAATATCGAAGCGGCCGAAGAAATCCCCCGGCAGTTGAGACTGCGCGATGTGGGCGGACAGGTGGTCATCGATTTCATTGAGATGAAGGACAGGAGCCACGCCCAGCAGGTGGAAAAGACCGTGCGGGCAGCCATCAAGGGCGACAAGGCCCGTACCGATGTCGGCCGGCTCTCCAAATTCGGGCTCATGGAACTCATCCGCCAGCGTCTAGGGACCTCGGCCCTGTCCTTGAGCATGGAGCCCTGCCCCTGTTGCAAAGGGGTCGGGATCAGACGGAACATGGAATGGCAGGCCATGCAGACCCTCAAGGAGATGTACCGCCAACTGCGGCGCAAAAAATGTCCGGACCCTTTTGAGTTCTGCACCACCCCGGAACTCACCGAGTACATCCTGAACCACAAGCGGGAGATGATCAATCAGTTCGAAAAAGAGTTCTCCAAGGACATCTTTCTGGTCTCTTCGGACACGATTCCCGTCAAGTAGCCATATGAGCAAACAACGCGTCCTCATGCATATCTGTTGTGGGCCCTGCGCCATCTATCCGGTCCAGCTCCTCCGCGAGCAGGGGTACGATGTCGTGGGGCTCTACTACAACCCGAACATCCATCCCCTGCAGGAATATCTGCGCCGGCGGCAGGGGCTCGAAGAAACGGCCAACCACCTCGGTCTGTCCGTCATCTACAAAGACAAGGACTATGATCCTTCGGGCTACCTCCGCTCGGTCGTTTTCAGGGAAAACAACCGCTGCTTCCACTGCTACGCCATGCGCCTCGAAAAGACCTGGTCCGTGGCCAAACGGGGCGGGTTCGATTTTTTCACGACCACCCTGCTCTACAGCAAATTCCAAAAACACCAGACCATCGCCGATCTCGGACGGGACATAGCGGGCCGGGGTACGACCGCATTCATGTACCAGGATTTCAGACAGGGGTGGAAAGAGGGTATCGACATCTCCAGGGAATGGGGGATTTACCGGCAGCAGTATTGCGGATGCATCTATTCGGAGATGGAACGGTACCAGCGGGAGCTGGAAGGGCTGTTTTAAGTTTTGGATATTACGCTTTATGTGGTATGTCTTAGACGGTAAACGACCCCGGACTTCACCCCCCAGACCTCGGCCTCCGTGCCTTCCGCGGTTGCCTAGAACCTACCACATACAACGTAAACCCTATCCCCCCAAAAAAACCTTGCTCCTCTACATCCACGTCCCCTTCTGCCGCAAAAAATGCCGGTATTGCGCCTTTGCCTCCGGCCCTTTTTCTCACGGGGCGATGCAGACCTATGTAGAGCTCCTTATCCAGGAACTCGTTTTCTGGAGCGACCGCCTGGCCGATCCCGTTTTTGAAACCGTCTACTTCGGCGGGGGCACCCCTTCCCTCCTGCCTGCCCGGGATGTCGAACATATCCTGACCACTGTTTCCTCCCGGTTTCACATAGCCCCACATGCCGAAATCACCCTGGAGGCCAATCCGGAATCCGCAAACGATGGCGATTACCTGCGCACCCTTCGCGCTCTGGGCGTCAACCGGCTCAGTCTCGGGGTGCAGTCCCTCGATCACGATCAGCTGAACACGCTCGGGCGGATACACTCTCCGGAACAGGCTCTCCAGACCCTGGACAAGGCACGGCACGCCGGATTCTCCAACACCGGCCTGGATTTCATCTGGGGCATCCCCGGACAAACCCGGTCCCACTGGCTGGGGCAACTTGAACGCGTTGCGGAACTCCGTCCCGACCATTTTTCCTGCTATGGGCTGACCGTGGAACCGGGAACCCCCCTGGAGCAGGATCTCGGAACCGGTTCCATCGAGCTCCCTTCCGAAGACGACCAGGCGGCCATGTTCCTCGAGGGATCAGCTCTCCTCCAATCACACGGATACACCCATTACGAGATCTCCAATTTCTGCCGGGACGGCAAACACAGCCGGCACAATACCGGCTATTGGCAGGGCAAGGACTACCTGGGGGTCGGTCCTGCAGCCGTATCGACTATATCCAATGTCAGGTGGACGCACCCGGATACCCTCGGTGCCTATGCAACCAGCCTTGCCGGAGGACAACTCGGGACCAACCGGGAACCCCTTGCACCCACGGATCTCTTCAATGAACAAATCATGCTCTCCCTGCGTACCGCACAAGGGCTCGATCTGGGACTTCTCCGGCAGGAAATGTTCGCCCCCCCCGTCGACGACCCCTCAGATCACATCGAATCCTTGATCAAACACGGTCTTGCGTATACCGTGGGCAACACCCTTAGCCTGACCCCTGCAGGGATGCTCGTGAGCAATGAAATCATTGCCGGGTTTCTCCGCCCAACGGACAACGACCGGAACAGCCATCCGACCGGTGTGTCCGCATGAGCACGGCCATCGGTCCCCTCTTCCTCTTCTTCAACACCATCCCATTGGATTGATTCCAGCATGCATCTTCCCACCAACAATCTCCCCATCGGCGTATTCGACTCGGGCGTGGGCGGTCTGACCGTACTCAAGGCATTGCGGGACCGCCTCCCCCATGAGGACCTGATCTATCTCGGGGATACGGCCCGGCTCCCCTATGGGACCAAGAGCCCGGACACGATCTCCCGGTATGCCCTGCAGGTCGCCGGACAGCTGATCCGGCAACGGATCAAACTGCTGGTCGTGGCCTGCAATACGGCATCGTCCGTGGCCCTCGAGGACCTGGAAAAAATGTGCGCCCCAGTACCGGTCATCGGTGTGGTCGGACCGGGCGCACGGGCCGCGTGCCGGTCATCGAGGAACAGGCAGATCGCGGTCATTGGTACGGAATCGACCATCTCCCGGGGGGCCTACCAAAAGGCCATCCATGCCATAGATCCGGCCGCAGCCATTGTGGCCAAGCCGTGCACCCTGTTCGTGGCCCTGGCCGAGGAAGGGTGGCTCGAAGGAGACATTGTCGGATCCGTTGCCAACCGTTATCTCAACGAACTCTTGGCCGACCATCCCCACACATCTCCGGACTGTCTGGTCCTCGGATGCACCCACTTCCCCCTGCTCGCCCCGGCCATCGCCAAGGCAGCCGGGCCGGGCATGGCACTGGTCGATTCGGCCAGCACCACCGCCGCCGAAGTTGCCGATATCCTCGAAAATCAAGGCCTGAACACCGCACCGAGCCGACCGGGCACGACCCGCTTCCTGGCCACAGACTCGGCCCCCCGCTTTGCCCGGGTGGGGACCATTTTTTTGCAACGGTCCATCCATCCCGAGGATGTGGAGATCGTGGATCTATGAAAAAATGGATGTAGGGTATACGATCATTCCTGTGTATCCTACATCTAACATCCTGCAGCAATTTCCGGCGGAAAGCATTCGAAATACAATTATTCTGGGTGGACTTGTAGGGGCGATCCATCACGAATCGTCCGTTTGACCGAGCCCCGGGAGACGAGGGGGAAACAAACATTATGTCATGAAGCGGCATATGCTGTACATCCTATATCCTGTATCCTATATCTTAAAAACCAAAAGACCGCCCCCGATCTCCGGGGACGGTCTTTTGGTTTTTTGCTTTCCGACATCCGATTATGGATATGGACTGCGTTTTCGCCCAATCACCACTATCCCGCCATAGGCGGCATCATGCCGTGATGGAAGATATAGGCAACGATGACGGCCACGGGGACGATGTAGACGAACAGGGCGATCATGTACACGAAGATCAGCTTGCCGAAGTGGGACTGGGCCAGTCTCTTGAAGTCGGTGATACAGCCGATGGACACGAAGGTGAGCATGAAGAACAGCTTTCTAAGCCCCTTTTCAACGGGCACGGCACCGACTTTGGCGGCAGAGGCCAGGTGGGGGGTCAAGAAGAGGACGGCCAGATAGATGCCCCATGCGAGGAAGTAACCGAGAACGAACTTGGGGAACCTGTGCCAGACCTCCGAGACGGGAACATGCTCCCCCTCGACCTTGTCGATCTTGTACACCCAGACCATGGCCAGAACAAAGGCCCACAGACCGATAAACATATCGATCCACACCTTGGTCATGATGGCACTGATGGTGATGGAGCCCTCTGCATAGGTCACCCCGTCGGCATCCAGCTTGGCGGCACGCATGAGTTCGTCCAGAACCGCACCGGCGGCACCGTCGGCACCATCGGTCTTGACGGACATACCCATGGCCGCACCGGCAACAACGGGCTCATCGGCCATGGTCGCGGAAAAGATGGGGGGCAGGACAACCAGCTCGATAACCGCGTACACAACGATGAGCGCGGAGACCATGATGGGGACCAGGGGTTTGGACCGAACCGCACCGGCGGTGGCAACGGCAGCGGAAACACCGCAGATGGAGATACCGGAAGCCAGGACGGCGGAGGTCTTGCGGCCGAAGCTGAAAAAACGGCGGGCGATGAAATAGGTTCCCGGCCAGAAGATGAGATAGGCGACGATGGTTGCGGCGGCACCGGCAACGGCCAATTCCATGACGAAACCGGCGGCCTTCATGGCCATATACCCGACCTTCACGCCCAAAAAGACGATGGCCGTCTTGATGAACCATTCGGGTTTGGCAGCTTCGGACAGATATTTGGCAAACCCCTTCATGAAATTACCGATGAACAGCCCCACGAACAGAGCAAGAATGAAGGAACCACCGCCCCCGAGGCCGAGCCCGAAGGTGATGCCGTACTTGGCCCAGTCTCTGGAGGTTGCGGTGATGGTGGCGTGGTGACCGATGATCCAGATGGCATAGGTGAGCACGAAGATGCAGGTCCAGCCGCCCACGAATTTCTTGAAGTCCCAGCCCATGCAAAAAGCGCCCAAACATACCGGGATGGAGATGAACACATAGGAGGCGATCATGGCCCCCCAGGGTCCCCATGACTTGTAGCCCTTGCCCAGTGGGGTGATCATCTCTTCAAACGGGGTGCCTGATACCCATGAATGGGGATAGGCGATCCACCCCACCAGATCCGGGCCGAAGACCGAAAGAAGTCCCAGAACAACAAAGGTCATCCCCAACCAGACGGACCACCAGTCCTCCTGGATGAGCATACCGGAATACCATTTTCTGTTTTCATGACTTGATGCCGGTGACATTATCCTCTCCTTTAGTATCTTACTCAGAAGGTTCCGTAATAAAAAACAAGAAAATCTTATAACCGCTTGAACTTAAAACTTAAAACTGCGGCTTGGCCGCACTAGTTATCGAATGTGAAACGGACCACTCTGTTGAAATAGTGGTTGGCGTACTGCCGTAAAAATTCGGGCATGCACTTGTTGTCAAAAGTCATCCTGACCTTGAATTCGGACAGGCCGCTGGTCAGATCCCTGCTCACGAGTTCCTTTTCGAGATTTCTATCCAGATCGCCCAGAGAATCACCCATGGCCGCGATATCACCGCAGGCGGCCTGCCAATTCTTACCGTCGTGAACCAGTCTGAAATCGAGCATGACTCAACTCAGGATGAATTTGTTGATCAGATACCCGAAGATCACCAGCGAAACACCTGCAGTGATGAACGACCCGAGGACCAATTTGGTTTCAACGGGCGACCATGGTTCACATTCCTCAAAGGGATTCTCGTCATCCATGGCATCCATGGAAAGAGTTCCCTGGACCTTTTTGTCTTCCGCCATTGCTGCACTCCTTGATTATGGTGTGAAAAATAAGAGTATTACCAAACGGTCCGGCAGAAAGCATTTCCGATGCCAATCTTTTGCAAGAACATAATTACCTACAATATATAGTTTTTATTCTTAAGCGTCCGTTCTTGGTGTAGCCGCACGTTAGCACCGTGCATACCACGGGAGACGGTCTACGCCCCTTGCCGCGCCATCCTATCGGGACTACACGCGTACCAGTCATGACCGTGACATATTGGCACCCATCCTCTTGCATGGGCACCCAGATCCCGGCCTCCGCCGGGATGACGATAATCGGCACCCATTTCTTAAACGGTACAGACACACTATCCCCCATGTCCCCCTTTCCCAAAAACACGCTGCAGACAAAATTCGTCTTCTGGCTCATCCTGTCCATGCTCTGCGTGGGCACCTTTCTGTCCACGGCCCTGTACTTCAACATGAAGAACATCCTGCTCTCGGAGGTCAAGGACAAGACCCACCTGCTCTTCGCCCAGGTGGATTCGGTGCAGCATTACGTGCGCACGATACTTAGGCCGTCCATGTATGCCATGCTCGGTACGGACCGGTTCGTCCGCGAGTCCATGTCCTCCTCCTTCGTGTCCAAACAGATCATGGAGGATCTAAAATTTCCCAAACAGGACTACCACTACCGGCGAGTGGCCATCAACGCGCGCAACCCCAAGTTCGAGGCCGACGAGCTGGAACGGGAATTCATCGAGTATTTCAGGAAAACACCAGGAAAAAAGGTCTGGGAGGGAGTCAAGAAACTCAAGGGAGAGGAGTACTACATAACGACCAGGCCGGTCAGATTCGCGGAATCATGCATGCGCTGCCACGGCTCGCCGAAAAATGCCCCGAAAGAGGTGCTCGCCGAGTATGGATCCACCAGAGGATTCAACTATCCCGAAGGTGAAATCAGCGGGCTCGACCTGGTGGGCATTCCCATCCAGGTGTCCTTTCTGCGCATCAGAGAGGCGGCCATCAGCTATGCGATCATGGCACTGGGTGGAGCGCTGTTCTTTTTTGGTATGGTCAGCGTGCTCTTCAATCGTCTGGTGGTCCACAACCTGCGACGGGTCCTGGACATTTTCCATGGTGATGCCAAGGACCATCAGGAAAAGGAGATCTTCGAAAAAATCCACACCGGCGACGAAATCCACGAAATCTTCCACGCCACAGAGGAATTGGGGACCCATCTCAAGGATGCCCGGCACAAGCTTGAGCAATATACAGAAAATCTCGAGCGCATGGTCGCGGAACGGACCGAAGACCTGGAGCAGGAAACCCGCGAACGTCAGCAGGACGTCCATCTTTTCGTGGATATTCTGAACAGGTTGAACACGACCCAGTCACGGACCGAACTCCTGGACAAAACCCTGGCCCTCATCGGGACCAGGTACGGGGTCTCGTCCATCACCTATGTGTGCGCAGCCGCCTCACAACGCTCGTACACCTGGCCGAAAACCGTTCTGGCCTGTCCGCTCCCGAATAACTGGACCAACCTGCTCGTGGAAAAGCAATCCGTATTCGATACGCGGAAGGCCATCATCCCCGTGGTCACTCAGGACACGGCTTGGGGCATGCTCTGCCTGCATTGGGACCACGACCCGGGAATTCCCGTGCAGACCCGCCAGGTGCTCACGGCCCTGGGCCAACAGCTCGCCCTGGCCATTGAAAACCTGCAGGCCCTGGACGATCTTTTGCATCAGCGCAATATCCTCCAATCCGTGTTCGAGGGCATTTCCGACCCCCTGTTCCTCCTGGATGGCACCGGACAGGTGATCATCGCCAATTCTGCGGCCCGCGACAACTTTTCCTGGTCGGCAAACAGAACGCAGTCCGCCATTCCCCTGGCCCGCATGCTGGAGTCACACCCCTGCGTGTCAACCGGGACCGGCAACCTGGAAACGGGTCCACAACCGAGCAGTCATGGAATCCATATCCACAACCGGCATTTCATGGTCACCATCTACCCCCTGCGCCAATCGGAACGGGTTGCCATCTACGTGCGGGACAACACCTCGGAGAAAAAAATGATCACCCGCATGCAGCAATCCGAAAAAATGATCGCCATGGGCAAATTTGCGGCCGGCCTGGCCCATGAAATCAACAATCCCCTGGGGGTCATCCTCTGCTATACGGAACTTCTGCGCACGGCCGTGGAAACCGATCAGGATCTTGAGGATCTCCAGGTGATCGAAAAGCATGCCCGGCAGGCCCAGAGCGTCGTCCAGGACCTGCTCAATTTCGCACACATCAAAAAAAATCCCCATGACCACTGCGATCTTTCCGCTACAATTTCAGGGCTGTACCAGGTTTTCAAAGTCCAGGCCGAAGCCAAGCATATCCGGCTCCATGCGGACACGGGCAAGGAACCATTGACCATCAGGGCCCCGTGCAGCGACATCGAACACATCCTGACCAATCTCTTTGTCAATGGCCTGGACGCCCTGCCCTCTGGAAAGGGCAGGATTGACATCACCACCAAGGTCAAGAAAGATCCTGACCTCGTGGTCATCACGGTCAGGGACAACGGCCCGGGCATCCCCCAAGAAGACCTGCCCCGGATCTTCGACCCGTTCTACACGACCAAGGACGTCGGCCACGGCACCGGCCTCGGCCTGGCCGTTGTGTACAACCTCGTTCAGGACAACGAAGGCGACATCAATGTATACAATGATGGTGGTGCCGTTTTCGAAATAATCCTGCCTCTGTAAGAACGGAGACAGGAGACGGGAGGCAGGAAACGGGATAAATAAATGCTTGGCGGGCTTGCGAGCCGTAGCAGATCTTATGCAAGGCCAGCGGGGAAAGGCTGTTTTATGTGTTATGTTTTACGTTTTAGCTAACTGCGAAAGGCGAGGAAGGATTTCTTCGCGTGCCTTCGCGTTCTTCGCGGTTGAAAACACATTACCTTCTTTTCTGCTTTTCTGATTTCGCCATTACCCAAAACAGCCTTTGCCAGTCGCATTTTCTCCCGTCTCCCTTTTTCCGGTCTCCCGTCTCCTTCCCTTGCGTAGTTACCTAAAACATAAAACCTGAACCCCCAAACCGCCCCTCCCCCATGCCCGAACCCCAAACCATTCTCATTGTCGACGACGAAAAGGACTTTTCCCGGGGCCTCTGCCGATTGCTGGGCCGAAAATTTCCCGCGTGCACATGCCTGGATGCGGATTCCGGGGCCAGGGCGCTGTCTCTCCTCGAAACGTCTCAGGTAGGGCTCATGCTCACCGATCTGCGCATGCCGTCTATGACCGGAGACGAGCTCCTCACACGGACCCTGGCCGTTGACCCCAATATCAGCGTTGTTTTGATGACCGCGTTCGGCGACGTCCAGACTGCGGTCACAGCCCTCAAGGCCGGGGCTTACGATTTTCTGCTCAAGCCCCTGGACAACGATGTTTTTTTCAGGGTGGTGGAACGGGGACTGGAACGGAACCGCCTTTTGTGCGAGAATCTCACCCTGAAATCCCTGGCCAAAAATTGCGCGCCCTCACGCCCCCTCATCGGCCAGAGCAGGGCCATGTCCCGGCTCAAGGAAACCATCGCCACCGTGGCCCAAACCGACTATACGGTTCTCATCCGGGGGGAATCAGGCGTGGGCAAGGAACTTGTCGCCCGGATGATCCACGAGCTTTCGCCCCGATCCAAACAGTCCATGGTCACGGTCAACTGTCCGGCCATCCCTTCGGAACTTTTGGAGAGCGAACTCTTCGGACACACCAAAGGTGCGTTCACCGGTGCGGATGCCCCGAGCAAGGGTCTGTTTCTGAGTGCGGACCATTCGACTCTGCTCCTGGACGAAATCGGGGATATCACCCCGGCCATCCAGACCAAACTGCTCAGGGCTATCCAGGAGATGGAGATCCGGCCCGTGGGCTCCACAGCATCCACCAGAGTGGACGTGCGCATCGTAGCCTCCACCAACCAGAACCTGGAACACAGGATCAAGGATGGCAGCTTCCGCGAGGACCTGTTCTACCGACTGAACGTTCTGACCATCGATGTCCCCCCTTTGCGTGAACGCACCCAGGATATCCCGCTTCTGGCCCAGTTCTTCATTCTCAGGACATGCCGGGAGATGTCCATCGAGGAAAAACACATAGATCCCGAAGTGCTGTCCTATCTCACCTCCAAAAACTGGCCCGGCAACGTCCGGGAACTGATCAATTTCATCCGCAGATTGGTTCTGTTTTCCCGGGGGGAACGGATCACCATGGCATCGGTCTCCCTGGTTGGAGGAACCGGCAACCCGCCCACGGACCGTCCCCAAGGGATCACTCCGTACAAGCAGGCCAAGGCCGAGGTGGTGGACCAGTTCACCCGCACCTATGTGACCGACATTCTGGAAAAGACCTCGGGCAATGTTTCAGAAGCCGCCAGACAGAGCGGACTCGAACGGGTCTCTCTGCAAAAAATCATTCGACGCATGGACATCTCGGCACAAGACTTCAGAAAATAAAAAACATCCATGACACATACCAACAAATCACTCATCCTCGCGGAAAAGCCCTCGGTAGCCCGGGAAATCGCCAAGGTCCTCGGCATTCGGGGACGCGGCCAGGGATACATCGAGGGGCCGGGCCACGTGGTCACCTGGGCCGTGGGACACCTGGTGAACATTGCCGAGCCCGGCGACCAGAACCCGGATTGGGGGAAACGCTGGTCCATGGACCAGCTGCCCATGATCCCCGGCCGGTTCACCCTGGCAGTGCTCGACCAGACAAAGGACCAATTCGCCACGGTCAAATCACTTCTTGTACGCGGGGACATTAAGGACGTCATCAATGCGACAGACGCCGGACGCGAGGGAGAGCTCATCTTCAGACGCATCTATCTGATGGCCGGATGCGACAAACCCATTAAACGTCTCTGGGCCAACGACATGACCGAGACCGGGCTCAAAAAGGCCATGGCCTCCCTGGTTGCCGGTGAGGACAAACGCAATCTGGGACTGGCCGCTTTTGCCCGGGCCGAAGCGGACTGGCTGGTGGGGATGAATTTTTCCCGGTTGTTCACGGTCAAGACCGGCGGGTTGGTCACGGTGGGCAGGGTCCAGTCGCCGGTTTTGAAACTCCTTGTGGACCGGCGCACGACCATCGAAAACTTCAAACCCGAGGACTATTGGACCATAGAGGGGACCTTCGGCCGGGAAGAGGAGCCCTTCAAGGGCATCTGGTCCGCTCCGCCCAAGCGCAAGGACAACAGGGTTTGGGAAGAGGATCGCGCCAAAGAATTGGCTGAAAAATGCGCGGGCAGACAGGGTGTGGTGGAATCGGTTGCAAGCACCAAGGGCCGACAGCGTCCCCCCCTGCCCTTTGATCTGACCACCCTGCAGCGGGAGGCCAACAACCGGTTCGGACTCTCGGCCAAGAGGGTCCTTGAAATCGCCCAGGAACTCTATGAGGCCAAAAAGGTCCTCACCTATCCAAGGACCGACTCCAGGTACCTGACCACGGAAGTGTACAAGGAGATCCTGGACCATTTGCGGGCCGTGTACCCCCATTTTCCCGAGATCAGCGCCCTTGCGGCCGAACGGATCAAAACGGCCAACAAGAAATTTCCCTGCGTGAACGACAAGAAGGTCTCTGACCACCACGCCATCATCCCGACCCAAAAGCCTGCCGTGCGCGAGCAGCTCTCTCCGGATCAATGGAACATCTACGAGATGGTCTGCCGCAGGACCATGGCAGCCTTTCTCCCGGACTGCACTTTCCTGACCTCCCTGGTCTGGATCGTTGTGGGAACCGAACCCTTCAAGGCGACGGGCAAGATCTTCAAGGACCGGGGATGGTTTACGGCTGAACCATGGCGATCGGCCAAGGACAATCCCCTTCCCGGGGTGACCAAAGGCGATCAGGTCGAAGTGCGGGAGGTGGGTCCGGTCAAACACACCACCAAGCCGCCGGCCCATTTCACAGATGCCTCCCTTCTCGGGGCCATGGAAACCGCGGGCAAGCTGGTGGACAACGAAGAGCTGCAGGAGGCCCTCAAGGAACGGGGGCTGGGCACACCTGCCACCAGGGCCCAGGTCATCGAGACCCTCATCAGCAGAAACTACGTGGCCAAACAGGGCAAAAAACTCATCGCCACAGACACGGGGTGCCATGTGGTCCAGACAGTGGAATCATCATTGCCCGACCTGGTTTCCCCGGAATTGACCGGGTCATGGGAACAAAAACTCAAGACCATGGAGCAGGGATCAATCACCTATCCGGAATTCATGGGAAAAATCAAAAACATGGTCAACCGGGGAGTGGCAGAATTACGCAACAAGAAATTTGCCGCCACCCCGGCCACGCTGCCGCCAGGCAAAACATCCCTTGGCACATGCCCCAAATGCGGCGGCGACGTGGTTGAAACCCCCAGGGCTTACGGTTGCGTCAACTGGCGCGAGGCCAATGGCGGATGTACGTTCACCATCTGGAAGAACATGTTCGGTGGAAAGATCACAAAAACACTGGCCAAGCAGCTGCTGACCAAGGGCGTGACCGCCAAGGAGATCGATCTGACGACCAGAGACAAAAAAACGTACCGGGCAAAACTGGAGGTCGATAATGGGGTGGTCAGGGTACGGCACATCCACAAGGAAGGGGTTCCCCAGGGATGACCACGCAGGACCAATCGCCTGTCCCAAACCAGCAAAAAAATCTATTTGTCATACAAAGAAATATCCAACTTGCGACAATGTCCATTTCCACCGTGATTCGGTATAAAATAATTCTGGATAAAATATGACGTTAAAGTTAAGGAGCCCATAACCTATACGTAAGACAACTTTTACCATCTCCAAGGTTACCATGGAATCATCTACCCACTACTTTCCAAAAAGTTTCTTCTCCCTCGCACTGTTCCTTCTTCTGCCGCTCCTTTTTCCACCCTCCCTGTTCGCCCAGCCCGAATCGCTACCGACACGTTTCGACCTTCGGGACGTAGACGGCACCGCCTATATCGGTCCGGTCAAAAACCAAAACCCATTAGGGTCCTGCTATTCTTTCGCGGCAACGGCCACGGCCGAAAGTACTTACAACAAGGCACAGGCCGACTATAACGGCAATCCCGTGTCCTTGTCCGAATCCTTCATCATCTGGAGTTTGAGCCAAAAATACAAGGGCTTTTACGGAGGGGATGGATCGAGTTACGATTACGACGAGCTCCAGGCCATGGTGGATTACGGGGACTGCACCGAGGAAGAATTCCCCTACACATCCGACGGGGACGTCATTAAGGCCTACGAAAACGATACCGACCATGAACTCGATTATCACTGGGATGCCCCGAGAATCAAATTCGCAGGAGTCCACCGGTTGCCCACCAACGACATCGAGACCATCAAACGGGCCATCATTACCTTCGGGGCCGTGGATGCGGCCGTGGATGTCACCGACGACTTCCATGCGTACACAGACGGTATCTTTCCGGACAATGCCACGACAGCAAGCAATCCCCTCGAGTATTTCACTGGGACCAATCACGCCATCTCTCTGGTCGGGTGGGACGACAATTCCACAGGCGAGGGTGAAGGGGCCTGGATACTTCGCAACTCATGGGGAGAGAACTGGGGCGAGGACGGATACATGCGTATCGGGTACACCTCCGCCCGTGTGGCCACCTCTGCCTGCTATCTGCATTACAAAGAGTGGAACGAGCATGGATTCGGTCATATCGATAGTGTCAATAATGGAACCATAACCGGAGAACTCAACGCCACAGGATACCGGCCCGTTGCCAGGGGCGTATATGAGTGGGGTGATGACACCTCTTCTATGGTTAACAACGAAACCATCACGGCAAACGCCACTGTGGACAGAGGCGATCCCTATGTACACGGCATGTTCCTCTGGGCGGGCAATGCCAGTCGCATCGAAAACAACGACGTAATCAACGCCACGGCATCCACGAACAGGGGGCAGGCCACGGCCTACGGCATCTGCCTGCAGGGGCATGAGATGACCAACACCGGAACCATCACGGTCAACGCCATATCAGGCGATGACCGGGCCACGGCCTATGGTGCCCGCTTTTTCAGCTTTGATGAGAACGGAACCTTTGAAAATAACGGAACCATCTCCGCCCTGGCAGAAGGCGACGACGGCTGGGCCTATGGACTGTTGAGTACGGATGCAGCCACCATTCTCAACACCGGCAATATGACGGCCAAAGGAAGCGGATACGCCATCAGCATTCTCGCAGAAGGTCCCTCCCTGGTAAGCAATCAGGGAACACTGAACGCTAGCACGACCACGGGGAAAGCCAATGGAATTGCCGTATACTCGGGTTCAGCAATTAACGACTGTAACATCCTGACCCAGGCATCCGGGAGTAATGCAACGACAGTCGGGATATATGGGGAAGGAGCAAACCAGATACTGAACAACCATACTATCACCAGTCAGGCCAATGCAGCCAACGGGACCTCTTATGGAATATATAGTTTCGGCTCAACCGCCTGCATTAATAATGGTACCATCACCACACAGGCTGACCTGAAAAGCGTAGGAATCCAAAGTAGCGGTTCGGAATCCGTCTCCAACACCGGAACGATCAACGCAACCGCAACGGATTCTGCCCAAGGCATTACCTCGATACGGGAGACCCTGGTCTCGAACCATGGAACCATTACCGCAATATCTTCAGGAACAGGGGGCGAAACCTACGGGATAATGGCGTACTCCACCAAGACCGTCTCCAACACGGAAACCATTACGGCTGCAGCAACGGACACAGATGGCACGGCCTATGGAATAACGGCACTCAATACCGACACGGTCACCAATACAGGGACAATCAACGCGACAGCGTCACGTGCCCAAGGTATTTCCGCCTCAGGAGATGGACTGGTCACCAATAACGGTACCATTGTCGCGACGGCCGCCACGGAACAGGCCTGCGGTGTGGATCTCACCGACGGTACGCTGATCAACAACTCAAGTGGAACCATTGTGGCCACCACCACGAACGGCACGGCACGGGCCCTCAATCTTGTGGATGCGAAGGCTACCAATGCAGGGACCATCCGGGCAAACGGTCCGGCAGATGCCGGTATCTATGCAGTCTATCTTTCTGCCTCAAAACTGCTCAACAACGGGGTGGTGAGGGGTGATACCTTCGTAGGGGAAGAAAGCATTCTTGGGGGCTATGGTTCTTTCAACGGAACCGTGACCAACGATGCCGGCACCGTCGCCCCGGGCAACTCCATCGGCACGCTGACCATCAACGGAGACTACGTCCAGTCAT
>NZ_JBUDSQ010000044.1:0-21852 GCF_054921335.1 Desulfoplanes sp.
AATCCTTTAAGCTGAAACGTATGTATCTGAAGCTTTAAACCGTACGGTGTACTAGTCGACGCAGACCATGTGGACCGTCACACGCAAAGAAGCCGGCAGGATGTCTACCGGCTTCTTTGCGTGTGGTTTGGGAATGGCGGCACAAAGGAATACTGCCTTTTTTACGTTATGGTGCGCCCGTCAATGGACACCCCGCCCGAGAGGTCAAAGCGGCTTCCAGTCGATATGTTCGGTCATTGAAATGTCACCCATCCTTCGAGGCGTCGAGATCCTTGCGGATCCGCAGGGCAAGCGTTCCCGGAAGAACAGGCTTTACCAGCAACGCGCCGATTCCGAGTTCCTGCGTCTTTTGCTCGGCGATCTGTTTGCTGAATCCGGTACTCAATATAACCGGGATACCGGGCTTGATCCGAAGAATCTTCTGTGCGAGTTGGTCACCGCACATTTTCGGCATGGTCAGGTCCGTCAAAACCAGATCAAAGGCATCGGGATCCCTTTTGAACGTCTCTAGAGCGTCCCACCCGTTCGTTCTGGTGGAGACCGCATACCCGAGGTCTTCGAGAACATTCGCGTACATTTTGAGGAGTCCCGGCTCATCGTCAACGACCAAAATATGTTCATCACCCCCCCGAACCGATGCATGGCGTTCGGGGGCCGTCTCTTGGTTTTCCTCTACTGCTACAGGGAAAAACAGGGTGAACGTCGAGCCCTCCCCAACAGTCGAATGAACAGCGATATCCCCGCCGGTGTCCCTGACGATCCCAAGAACCACGGCCAAACCAAGCCCGGTCCCCTCACCCACGTCCTTGGTCGTAAAATAGGGATCAAAAATTTCATCAAGGATCCCAGGTTCTATGCCGCACCCAGTATCGCTTATTTCGATAGCCAGATAGCGCCCAGGTTTCAGATCGGCATAGCGGCGGGAAAAAACCGGCTCAAGCTCTCTGTGACCGATGCTCACACTCAACACGCCCCCGGAGGGCTCCATAGAATACGCCGCGTTGGTGCACAGGTTCATGATTACCTGATGGATATGGGTAGGATTCGACATGATCATGTCGACCTTCGGGGGAATATCCTCCTTGAGAGTGATGCTTGTCGGCAGTGTGGAGCGCAAAAGCTTGAGGCTTTCCTTGACCACCGGGACGATCATCAGGGGGGATTTGCTGGTTTCACCCTTACGGCTGAAGGTCAGGATCTGACGAACAAGGTCCGTGGCCCGGATTCCGGCCTGATAAATCTCCTTGAGATGCCTACTGACTGCAGAAGTTTCCGGGACCTGCCGGGAAGCAAGCTGGGCAAAACCGATAATACAGGAAAGAATATTGTTGAAATCGTGGGCGATGCCACCTGCCAAGGTGCCCAGAGACTCCATTTTCTGGGCCTGTTGCAGTTGGGTACGTAGCTTTTCTTTTTCGGTTTCCTCCTGCTTGCGGTGCGTACTATCACGCCCAACCCAGATTGCCTCCGCCAACCTCCCGGTGCCGTCAAAAACGGCTGTAGCCGACCAAGAGAGCCACCGCCAACCGTCCTTTGTCATAAAATAATTTTCGACCGTGGTGGTATAGGGTGGACGAAAAAGGCTCTCCAACGCATCTTCAATACCCCCACGATTCTCTTCGTGGACAAGCGGCATAAATTTATTTTCCAACAATTCTTCAGATTTTTTCCCAAACATCTCGCAATACGAAGGACTCATAAATAAAAAACGTCCATTGATATCGACTTTAACAACCAATTCCTTCTGGTTTGCTATAATCAAACGGTAGTTTTCTACGCTTTGCTTCAATTCTTCTTCGGCTTTTATACGTTTACTAATATCATAAGCTGTTTCTATAGCACCGATAACTTTACCACTATCGTCTTTGAGTGGAACAGCCTTTGATAACCAGGATCCCTGTGTGGTAGGCCAATTGTTCTGATTCTGCGGTGTCAATTCGGCCTCATGACTCATGCCTGTCTTGATTGACTGTAAAACAGGACAACCTGCGCATCGACTATCAAGATTCCATATTGAATAACATTTATTTCCTTTTATCTCATCCATTGTTTTTCCTGCAGCAATCAGATACGCTTTATTCGCCCATACAATATTGCTATTCGTATCATGAACGGAAATAATAACAGGAATAGAATCTATTATATCTTTTTTTCTAAAAGCATCCATCAATGTATCTGTCATAAAAACAACCTATTTTTATATTATTGATTTATTACGATGACAATAACAATAACAATAACACAAATATAATTCAATAGATATTTCAAAAAAAATACGGAGAATATGGCGATTCGATGTAAAAACTAGTCATAAATGCAATCATTCCGGATAGATTCGTAGGGGCGGTTCACGATTCGCCCGTTTTTTTGGGCCGCAGGAGGCTAAAAAACAATGGGTCGGTCAAGGGTCTTGCCGGACCGGCTTTTCCTGAGACTTTCCAGGATGTGCCTCTGCCCGGTCCGATCGATGGAAGAAAGGAGGACATACGGATTGTTGCCGTGGAGTATGGGCACGGCGGACCAGGAAAGGTTCAGGGGTTTGGGACGGCCTTTCTGGGTGACCTCCAAAGAGATTTCGCGGTCCTTGAAAGGACGGTTCGAACGGATTGCCCCCTCGATCACCTTGATCAATAGAATATACACTGCACTAGAACAGATCCACTTCTGATGGCAAGTACCGGCTCCCCAAAAACCTCTCTGCCGACGATCAACGATCTTCCCTCTTTGATCGGATCTGGAGCAGAGAACACACGCGCCCCCGGATTATCCCCGGCCGGAAAAGACACGGAACCCATAAAAATCCTGATTGAAATATTTTTGGATCCATGCAAATATATATGATAGGTAATGCCAGAATATATTGGCTCCCACATTTTCTACCCCGACAAGGGATAGAAACGACAGGTAAAACAGCCGTACAGACTGTCCCACGGAGCCGGTAGCCAGGCGTTTCCAACGGCCACCGACCATGGGCTGGAAAAGTGTTACGATATTCAGCCCATGAAGCCTCGACCATGCATTGCTCCTCACGGGAACGCCGGGCGTCTGCTCGGCAATGCGTCGACGAATCCGCAGGGAATAGGGGCACATACTATAACCGAACACAATGACGATATACCCATTAGGCATTTCCCAAAAGGCCGGGCAGACGCTCGCCGTTCCCAGAAAAAGAGACACCCTCATGGCGAATTATCGTCCCGAATAGTTACAAAAAAATTTCATAACCAGCTGCCGCGATCCATCCCAAGCGAACGCCCACCCTCCAGCACAATGTTCCACAAGGGGTCCTGCATGTCCGCAAACGACACCATGCCCACCCAACAAAATCTCGAAACAATGGTCCGGCGCAAGCATGTCATGCTTTTGTACGATTCCATGGACCACTATCGACGACTGGCTTCACGGTATATTTCCGACGGCCTTGAAAAAAACGACCGGTGTATCATGGCCACGGATCAGTACTCACCCGATCAGATCCGGACAGACTTTGACAAGCTCGGGGTGGACATGGACCGGTCCATCGCCAAGGGGCAGCTCATCCTTTTGAGCGTCAAGGATTCCTACTCCCAGACCAAAGAATTCGATCCCGACGAGACCTTGAAAATCTGGCAAAATCTGACCGACAAGGCCTGTGAGGAAGGGTACGACCGGTTGCGGGTTATCGGCGAGGCAACCTTCGCCCTGGCCAAACCAGGGTTGTACAAAAAACTCATCCATTACGAAAATATTATCAACAAAGAACTCTTCCCGCATTATCCACATATTTCAACGTGCATCTACGCCAAGGACCTCTATCCCCCCGAGGTCATCAAGGCGGCGATCCAGGCCCACCCCATGCTCGTGTACAATGACCGGATCTACACGACAAACATCTACTATATCCCGCCGGAAATCTATTTCCGCAAACGGGCAAAAGAAAGAGAGGTCGACCGGTGGCTCGACAACATGGCCGCCAACAACTCCACGGCCCAGGCACTCGTCCAGAGCGAAGAAAAACTCCGGACCATCTTCAACAATGCCAATGACGGGTTCTACATCCACCACATCGGGCCCAACAATCTCCCGGGCACCTTCATCGCGGTCAACGACCAGGCGGTCAACATAACCGGGTATACGCGCGAAGAACTGCTGCAAATGTCCCCACTGGATTTTGCCGACAGAGAGCAATCCCACATGCAAAACACCATGCAAGAACTCCTCACCAAGGGACACGCAACCTTCGAGTCACAGCACCGGACCAAAAGCGGCTCCAGTTTTCCGGTCGAGGTCAGTTCCCATATGTTTTCGCTCAGGGGATTGCGGACCGTGTTCTCCGCTGTCAGGGACATCACGTTACGCAAACAGACCGAGGAACACGAGCGGGAGCTGCAGGAACAAATGCGCCAACTCCAACGGAGCGAGGTGCTGGGGACCATGACCGGCGGGGTTGCCCATGATTTCAACAACATCCTGACCATCATCATGGGATATACAGAGCTCGCCCAGAGCAAACTCGAGGGAAACAGCCCGGCACACAACAACCTTGAGCAGGTCCAAAAGGGGGCCATGAGGGCCAGGGACATAATCAAACAACTCCTGACCTTTGCCAGAAAGAAAAACAATGCGTTGGAAGACCTCGATATCCGGCCGGTGGTCAAGGAAGGGCTGAAGATGCTCCGTTCGACCATTCCAAAGGGAATCGATTTCAGTGTGGCCGTACCCCGGGAAAATGACTTCCCCAGGGTACGGGCTGACGCGACCCAGATACACCAGGTACTGGTCAACCTGTGTACCAATGCCGCCCATGCCATGGGGAGCGGGACCGGAACCCTCGGCCTCAAGCTGGAGACGCTACCCCTCAAAGCCCCCGTCCCCATCGCCCCGGAACTCCTTCCAGGAAACTATGTACGCATGAGTATTTCGGACACAGGAGAGGGCATTGCGCCGGAAAACATGCACCGGATCTTTGCCCCCTATTTTACGACCAAAGATTCCCACAAAGGTACCGGACTGGGGCTCTCTGTAGTCCAGGGAATCGTCAAGTCACATAATGGAGCGATACGTTGCACAAGTGAGTCAGGTCATGGGACCACGTTCGAGGTCTACCTGCCCGTTGCAGCAGAAATCGATCGTCACCCCCGAACCGCTGGATCAGCGAGCAGTCTTCCAATCCCTACCGGAAACGCGACGGTCCTCTTTGTGGACGACGAAGAGGACCTGGTCTCTCTGGGCCGCCAGCGTCTT
This sequence comes from Desulfoplanes sp., assembly GCF_054921335.1. NCBI lineage: Bacteria > Pseudomonadati > Thermodesulfobacteriota > Desulfovibrionia > Desulfovibrionales > Desulfoplanaceae > Desulfoplanes > Desulfoplanes sp. The sequence goes on from NZ_JBUDSQ010000044.1 coordinate 5,224, forward strand.
ACCAGGCTGGGATATCGGGTCCAGGTGGCAACCGATCCTCGCGGGGCGCTAGAAATGTTCACTGCGGATCCTGAAAAATTCGATATGGTCATCACAGACATGACTATGCCCGGAATGGATGGTTTGGCCCTGGCCCAGAGGATAAAGGAGACCAATCCACAAACCCCGGTTATACTCTGCAGCGGTTTCAGCGATACCCTTTCCGGAAAATCGACCAAGGATCTGGGGGTCGATCTCTATCTGGACAAACCCATAGAACTTTCCACACTGGCCTGCGCCATCCGCGATCTCCTCAAAAATCCACCAGAGGTACATCGATGAGCACGGCTAGACTCTTTTGCCCCGCTTCCTGCTATTGATCCAACCTCCCGTTGGCCTCCACCCCAGACCCAGAAGGCCGGCAGATCGTATTCCGATCTGCCGGCCTTCTGGCTATCAATAGCGGGGTTCGTATGGTGCGCAAACTCAGCGGTTCAAAACATCCGCAAAGTTCTGCCGGAACAGATATGCGGAAACCCCTTGAACAACATTGATTTTCCGGCTGCCGTCCTTGACCGTGAGAATACGCCCGCACTGGTTGTCCCTGGGGTCCTCCCCGAGGGAAACATCGAGAAATCCCCTGGTCATCTGATAGGTGTCCAGTCCACCGGCCATGACCATGGTGGCGAGGGGATCGAAAATGGGGACCGGGATTCCTTCGTCATGGGTACCGGTCTTGTGCTTGAAAATATTTTTGACGAGCCCGGCAAGGGGATCATTGGCCGTGATGGTATCGATATAATCGGGATTGAGCATGACGTAGTTGCAGGCGTCCAGGGGGACGAGGGTCACGGGAATGCGTGAATCGAAAACCATTTTTGCCGCCAAGGGATCGACAAAGATGTTCCACTCGGCATAATGGTTGGTGCTGTACAAAGGACCCTGATCCCAATCCGGGGAGGCGTTGTTCAGGGCGGCCACATTGCCGTCCACAAAGACCGAACCGGCCATAGCATAGATACCTTCAATATTCTCGACCTTCGTCCTTGGATAGAGCTGGAGCATCTTGGCCACATTGGTGAAGCCGCCAAGGGAGAGTATAGTGATCTTTTCCCGGGCCGCATCCAGGGTCTCGGCCAGGAACTGCCAGGCCGGCCGGGGGTCCACCGCAATTTCTGTCTTGGGATTGAGACTACCGAGAAGCCCCATGATATCGTTCATGTCATCACGGAACGGCTGGGGAAATCTATGCGCAAACCGCAGGGGCGTACTGGTCCCCTTGCATACCGGCACACCGGCCCTGCCCCCCAGCTCCATGAGTGTCTTGGCGATGATCGTCCCCCAGCGCAGATTGGTCTCACCGCAGCCGGTAACACTCACCCCGATGATCTCGACATTCGGGTTCTTGAGCAGATAGAGGATGGACAGGGTATCGTCCCACCCCATATCCCCGTCGACGATGACCTTGCGGACATTTTTTTTCGATCCGGCAAAACTGCCCGAGAAAGGGGTAACCGAGAAAAAAAGTATGACAAAGATCGCGATGATGACCTTTGATCGGTCCATGACTGCCTCCTGATAATATTGGGGATGAAAAAACCGTTACCAACGCCGAGGATGTATATACATTCTGCAGCATATTCTCCACATCTGCAATCCCTAGGCAGTTGTTCCAGCCTCTCAACGGACTGCCTTCGTTTCTTGACGGCCCCCCGTATCTTTACAAGGACCGGACCAGACAGGTCCACGCCAAGGTCCCATCAAGAGGATGCCCAATGGGATAGAACACGAAATTGCATGCAATAGCAAATTATACATAGATTATTACAGTAACAACATCATAACAAGACAAAAAAAATACAGCATAAACAAAAATTTTATGGATTTGACAAAAAATAAACATCGATTATTGTCGCTCGCTTCCAAACATTTGCACGCGCTATCACCATATCGAAGGGCATGGATCACGGACCAGGCATTGTTTTCACGGCATGATAAAAAGTTTTTATACCACATCCATGAATAGTCATGCGGGATAAGATTGTGGTCTTTAACATGCGTGGATAAGGTGCGTGACCGTCAAGAGCATCTGTGACTCTTGTCCGGACGGATGGTCGGCAACCGTGCCCGTGAAATTCCCCTTTCCGACAGGGCGGTCGTTCGCTGTGCCGGATGGGGGAAGGGTGCACGGCAAATGGCCATCTTTACGGTCCGTCTTCCCGATAGCGCCCCCGGCATAGCCAATCCCGGGGGTTGTACACACATTTATCACCATGGAGAGAATTGATGTTCAAACGACTTCTCATTCTAGCGATCCTTCTGGCCGGCTCCACACTGGGAACACTCCCCTGTGGGGCCCAGCAATCGGCTATAAAACTGGTCACCCCTCCCTACGCATGTGCGCTGACAACAACCAACGTTGCCAAGGCAATGCTCGACAAAATGGGATACAAGACCGAGATTATCGAGCTGGGCGTAGCCACTATGTGGAAATCATTGGAAACAGGTGATTCCGATGTGTCGGTCTCCATGTGGCTTCCGACCACGCATGGTCAATACTATGAAGAGGTCAAGGATGGGGTGGAAAATTACGGCCCCAATACCCTGGGCGCCCGTCTGGGCTGGGTCGTTCCGGCCTACGTACCGCTGGAATCCATCACGGAGCTCAATGCGAACAAAGAAAAATTCGATAATAAAATAATAGGAATCGGCCCGAGTTCCGGCCTGATGCTCGCCTCGGAGAAAGCAGTGGACGCCTACGACATCGACATGGAACTCGTCCAGAGCAGTGGGGCCGCCATGACAGCGGTTCTGGGCAACAAGATCAGACAAAACGCATGGGTCGTCGTGACAGGGTGGTCCCCCCATTGGAAATTCGGTCGCTGGGATCTCAAATATCTCGAGGACCCCAAGGGTGTCCTTGGTGACGAAGAAGAGATCGTGACCATTGCCCGCAACGGGTTTGCAAAGGACTATCCCCGGGCTGCAGCCGCACTGGACCGCCTGTCCTGGGACATCGACACGATGCAGACGGTCATGGCCTGGAATCAGGAAGAAGGCGCCGACCCATACGAAAACGCCAACCGCTTCTTCAAGGAACATCCTGAAATCCTGAAGGAATGGATAGGCAACTAGTTCCCTCCACGAGAAAAAACGCTTTTTTTGCGTGGCATCCATGGCCACGGAACCAAACCGGGGTGTGCCCCCCCCATCTTGATCCCAACCCGACCAACATGGTCAGGGAATTCCGTGCCGGCCATGTGCTACACCCGCCAGACAAAGCAAAAAAATCCCGGCATATGCCGGGATTTTTTTTCGCTAAGCAGGATATTTTCAAGCAAAAAAGCTGACTATCCGAATACACATACAATGAACGGACAAGGATCAAGCAGCTATGCACAGGAGGATCGTTTTGGATACAGCTCGAGCGTCGGTCATCGTCGCGGCATGCATATTCGTCATGCAACTCACTGCAACCCATGCGTTTTCCATGGAGTTGGTCTCCAAGAACAGGCAGATATCCAATGCACGCATTCTCGACTGGCTGGATGGTATTATGGAGTAGACGGGGGGTAAAAAAAGGGGCACCGGTTTGCTCTACTCCATGGATGTCCTCATCGTCCCGAATTCTTCGCCATAACACGCTCCCATAGCGTAAATGTATAAAAAAGGCGGGGCAACTTTACAAGATTTTTGGGGATAAAACACCGTTGCGATTTTATGCATGAGCGGCCCGGGTCCATTGAATGCCGGTCATTGCTGCGCCCCTCCTACGCTCCTTTGAAATGCTTGCGGTTCAACACGAACACCAGCAAGGCTGTGGCGAACTGGATCGCAAGGGCCAGGGACGTGATCGCCCAATATTCCGGGGAGAACTTATCGATCAGCCCGGAGTCGACCACCCCACGGTTGAGCCAGAAATGGACCATCACAGCCAGGGCAACGCCCGGGCAAACAAGGGCATAGGATCCCGGAGAGGCCTCGCGGCCGGTGATGAACCGGGAAAAATACCCCAGACGGCTGAGAACCAGTCCGGTCAGCAGGGCAAAGAGGATTTGCGCCGAAAGATATTGCGAAAGCATCATCAACCGTTCGACTCCCCCGCTGGCGAGACCAAAATGAGCATTCAGGCCGTGGTTTTGGCGCAGCGAGAGGATGCTTACAATGGTCAACACCGGAATGAACACCGAAAGGGTCGGCGCGGTCTCCACATTCGCCCCGTTTTCGGCCAGCGACCGGATACCGAGAACCAGTGCGATGGCCGCGATCAAGGCGGCAGCGACCAGGAAAAAGGTCGAGAGTACCAACCCGGTGCCGGCTACGACCGGACTGGCCGACAATCCAGCCGGGGCCGCCAGCCCTACCCCGATCATGGCCAGGGCAAAGGCCGGCAGTGCCTGGGCAAAGGAATTGTTGCTCGCGCAGCTAAAGCCCCCCACACTCATCACCCGGCCCATGAACGTCCCAAACATACGGAAGGCCAACACCCCGATAGCCAGAAAGACGACTATGGCCACGGGAAAAAGGTATTCCACCACGCTCCACAACCCGGGCACAAAGACCATACCGAGAACGAAAAAGACGTTGACACTCATGGCCAGAGCCAGGGGCATGGCCAGCACCTGGGTCTGCGCATTGGAGGAAGCCATCTGTTCATAGGCGGATGTGCGCTGGAATCGGTTGAATCGCACCAGGTTCCAGACCAGATATTTGAGATTGAGAAAGGCGTACACGGCGATCCCCGCCAGTGCCAAAATGATCATAAGCCTGAGGCAACTCTCCCCGGCGGCAAAGGAGGCCGTGATGTCCTCGAACACGGGAACGGGATGGCCGGGATGTTTCGTCCAATGCATGAGCCACATAAAAAACGTGACCACCAGACCTCCCGCGCCCAGGGAAGTCAAAAAATACAGCGGCGAATAGGTATCGGCCGGCCTGCCGGAAGATGCGCTCATACTATTCCTCCTTGAAGGTTAGCAGACCTTGGGTCTGCGTCAGTCTTTGCCTACGCGTAACTATTCAGGTCAAAATTTAGCAGGAAGACGCCCGCTCTCTCCACCAAATCCGCGCACATTGTCCCAACATCGCCCTGCAATACCCCCGGAAAGGTGATGTGCACAAGCGATAGGGGGCTGAAAATTCGTATCTGGAAAGATAGCGTTCGAGTTTGAAATCCGCGATTTGCATGGTCTTTTCCCGGGGTATGTTTGGCCATCAAGGATAGAGGCCTCTACCTGTTCCTGCTCTCTCGTGTCCCTGCTTGACAATGGCCTGCAGGATCTTACAAAAATCACTTCATGGCAAGCGCGGCCCAGAGGCGAACAACCAATCAAACCCTTTGAACTCAATTCAGAGTGAGCGAAGAAGGATATGTGAACACATTCAAAGAAAACTCACTGGCAAGGCTCGATGTACGGCTCACCTGGCATGACGGCCAAACATCCCACGAAGAAAATGTTGTGGCCCGCAGGGTCAATGCATGGCGGGACTTCTTTCCTCCCGGCCTGCGCGAGGACCTTGAGGGCAAACGCGTCGGCGAAACAGCAGTCAGCCAGTGTCCGGCAGGCAGTTCGGTTCCGCCGTTCGACCAGACAAAGATCAAAAAACTTCCAGTTTCATCCTTCAACCGAAAACGCGTACCCTCGCCGTGTGTGGGGCGATTCTATCCCCTGGGCCTGCTCCCGTCTCTCACGGGAGTCTATCCCCAGACGACCACCCCGTTTCGTCTTCTCCACATGGACGACCGATCCATTCTGGTGGACCGCAATCATCCGCTGGCACGCTTTCCCGTCCGCTGGGAAGCGACCATCACCCACCTGGAAGAGACAAGGGGGGACAGGGGCGGCCAGGCAACCCACTGGGGCGAGGCCGTATGCAATTGGGGCCCGGGCATGCAGGCTCCCATGGAGGATGGAACCACCAGCTCCATAGCCGGGGGATTCTTTGATCGCAATGACCCCTCCGACGATAGAGACTTTTATGCCGCCCCCCGGTTTGTGCCCCATGTGGATGCAACGGCCAGCCGGAATCTGCAGTCCATCCACGCCAGGTATCTGAAACCGGGGTCACGCGTACTCGATCTCATGTCCAGCGTGCATTCCCACCTGCCGTTGGACAAAGGACTCGAGGTCACCGGGCTGGGATTGAATGAGCGTGAAATGAGCCACAACCCAGCCCTCGCCCGCCACATGGTGCATGACCTCAATGCGCGTCCCGAGCTCCCGGACGACATGGGATCCTTTCAGGCCGCCGTCTGCAATCTGTCCATGGAATACCTGACCGACCCGGTCACGGTTCTGGCCAGTGTCCGCCAAAGCCTCGGCAAGGACGGCATCCTTCTCGTGGGTCTTTCGGACAGATGGTTTCCCACCAAGACCGTGTCCGGCTGGACCGATCTTCACGAATTCGAACGTCCGGCCTTTGTTCTCGACCTGGCCCGCCAGGCCGGTTTCTCGGGCGATGCAGGGACCATCAGCGTACGCAATGACTGGAGGCCCAGAGAGGACATCCATTACCTGGCCACCCGAGGGGTGAGCGATCCCGTTCATGTCATCTGGGTTCGCCCCTGAGATGTGCCTGGCCGATCAATGACGCCGGGAGCAGATCCGAATGGATGTAGTGATAACGATGTTCCGGCCTCCCCCAAACCATATTCCCCTGGGAGAACGGGCCGCACGCCCCTTCTCCCAGGCCCCCGCTCTGTACCTTGCACCCCCCTTGCTGTAAAAACAAAAAATCCCGATACGTGCCGGGACCATCTGGTGGGCAATAGGTCTGATATCTTGGCGAATAAATGCTCAAAGGGTTGTGTAAGAGAGCTTCGACCTGTCCCTTTGCATTCCCATTAATGGGGTTTACTGGACCGGAATATCCTGACGTGATTAGCGGCAATCGTAATCATAAACGAAGTCCACCAGTATTGCATAAAAGCATAACTACCCGGGCTTGCTTTTCAAAAAACGATGAGGAAAGATAAGGGACAAACCAAACGATGCCCCTGTCTTCCACAAACCATCACCCTTTCCCACCCCACAGAATCCATGCGCCTCGACATCCCCTTTATTCCCGATCCAGTCTATCTGGACCTGCTTCTGGAAAACCAACAGCGTATCCACTCGCTGCACTTCGCCCTGCCCGGGATACCCGCCTACGACGCTCGGACCTTCAGGGCCGCCAACAATGATCCGGCCATAATGATCGAGGGATTGAACGCCTTTCCCCAGCAGAAAAAACACATTCTGCTCAACGGGCGATTCCAGCATCCGGTCCGTTATTTCAAGGGGGAGGAGCTCACAGCCCTGATCAACGCCCTTGGATTTTGGGTGGACAATGCCGGGGTGGACGGGATCATCCTTGCCGACATGTATCTTCTAACCACCCTCTCCAGGGAGGCTCCGAGCCTTGCCCAGACCCTGCAGGCCATCCCCAGCGTCAACTGCATGATCGACACCGCGGACAAGGGGATGAGTTTCCTGGAACTCATAGGATCAACCCGGTTCCGGATGCCTGAAATGCTCATCCTCGACAGATCCCTGAACCGCAACCCCGCGGCTCTGAACCAGACCGTCCGAGCCCTGAACAACTACGCCCCACAAACCAGCATGGCCCTGCTGGCCAATGAAGGGTGTCTGTACCAATGCCCGTTCAAACAGACCCACAACAGCCAAACGTCTCTGGCAAATACCGGGTTGGTCCGGGAAAACATATACACCCTCAGCCGAGAACGCGGTTGCATCCCCTATTTTGTGGGACATCCCCAGGCCATCTTGAAATCTCCGTTCATCCGTCCCGAAGACCAGGACAGCTACGCATCGTCAGCGGACATCATCAAGGTCTGCGGCCGGAACATGGGACCGGAATTTCTCATCCGCACCGTATCCGCCTATTTGGACAAATCCTTTGACGGCAACCTGCTCGCCCTGCTGGACGCCACCGACTGGATGGCCGAGCACTATCATTTGCCCAACAAAGATTTCCCCGACACCTTTCTCGAAACCGTGACCACCTGCTCCAAAAACTGCGCAACCTGCCGGTACTGTCATGACCTGTTTGCATCCATCAGCCACTCCACTCTGGGAACAATAGGGCCGCTGAACACCCCCAAACACGTTGGAGAACATGGGCCTGACTAAAGAGCTCCGGAAGTCTTTTGTTTAAACCAGAGCCATTTTGAAACACGAAGTTTTCAAAATGGATTGTGGATGTACTTTCAAGGCAACCAAACCGTAGGAGCACCCCTTGCGGGTGCCCAATCCAGACAACGTTCCAGATGTGGGTCCACTCGCCAAAGGGGCACCCGCAAGGGGTGCCCCTACGGAGCGTCGCTTGGATCAGAGGTTCGATAAAAACCCAACATTCCAAAATGCTTTTAGTTTAACCCCAGTCACAAAAATACCCGTTACAAATGCAGAGTGCTAGAAACTATTTTTGCAGCCCCTCCCGAAGGGCTGCAAAACGGACGATTTTTACATCGCCTCTACGAAATTTTTGGCAGTGTTGTTATGGATATTTTTGCATGGACGTTTAACAGCGTACCCGCGCGACAGCTCATGCGCTCGCCAACCGACAGGTCCGGATACAGGAGGATTGTCAGGATATTGAAGACTACGGATCCCACAGCAGGTTGGGCCTGAGATGATCATGGAAACCATCACGGCCAACGGGTATGTCTCTCTTTTCTTACTCAGCTTTCTGGCCGCAACCCTCATCCCGCTGGGCTCGGAATGGCTGCTGGCAACCCTTGTGGTCCAGGGGCTCGATCCGACACTCCTTCTGGCCTCGGCAACAGCGGGCAACGTGCTCGGAGCCTGCACCACCTATGCAATCGGCGTTGCGGGCGGTACCTGGTGCATGGAAAAACTCCTGCGCATGGACGAAACATCCAGAAAACGGGCCGAACGCATCTACGCCAGATACGGTTCCTTCTCCCTCCTCTTTTCCTGGGTCCCCATTATAGGCGATCCCCTCTGCCTGGTGGGTGGCCTGTTCAAGATCGGATTTGTAAAATTTGCAGCCCTGGTCCTTGCCGGCAAACTGACAAGATACGGCCTGGTGATTCTTGGGGTGCAGCAATGTATCTGATATCTGACCTCGCCACATATGCAGCGAACCGGTCGCACTGGCATCCAATCGCTTTATTCTGGGCTGGACCCATTGCGTCACCCTTGTGACATCCACCACCATGCTATCCTCGACGTTTACCACCACCAACCTTCGTATCCTCTTCAATCCTTCTCTTCCCTGCCGCCACCTTTCTACGGCATCCCATCCCCATCAATAGTTTTTATCGATAACTCAATCAGTTTATTGCCAATAAAATTGATTTGTTATCCCCTGCGGGCCATGCTAAATCTAGTTGCTTCAAATTATCCAAGGTTAATTAAAACGGATTCATTTTGGGCACATACATTGTAAAACGCGTGACTCATTCGTTGCCATTGATTGTAATGGTCATCGTCTTCTCCTTTTTCGTCATACACATCATGCCGGGCGATCCGGTCAGAACCCTGCTCGGGGACCGGGCACCTGCTGAACAAGTAGCCGCAATGACGAAGAACCTGGGCCTTGACCAGCCGCTGGGTATACAATTCACTGTTTGGCTGAACAATCTCCTCCATTGTGATTTCGGAACATCCATCTCCCAGGGAAAACCCGCGTTTGCACTCATCGTACAACGCGTGGAGCCCACATTTCTTCTGGGGATTCTCGGAACCCTCATCAGTGTTGTGATGGGTATCCCACTGGGCATCCTTTCCGTTCGGCACCACGGAAAAATGGCTGAAAACCTTCTCGCCCTGCCGGCCCTTGTTTCCATTTCCGTCCCTGCTTTCTGGACCGCAATCCTCATGATCCAACTTCTCGCGGTCAAAATCCACCTCTTTCCCGTTGCGGGCTACCATACCATTGCCAGGTATGGCCCCGTGAAGGCGCTATACGATCTCCTGCTTCCCGCGCTGATTCTGGGCATCATGTATTGCGGCCAGATTACCCGTATGACCAAGGTCGCAACCCTTGAGATAATGCGTCAGGATTACCTGCGAACGGCTCGCGCAGCCGGCATCAGCGAACGAAAGGTCATCTATTATTACGCGCTGAAAAACGCTCTCCCCTCAATCATCGTGGTTATCGGCTACAGTTTTGCCAGTATGCTTGCCGGGGCCGTTGTCATCGAACAGATATTCAATATCCCCGGCCTGGGAAATCTTATCATCACCTCGATACTCAACAGAGATTATCCAGTTATCCAGGGAACTCTCATATTCATCACCGTCATTTTCATCATGGTAAACATGTTTACTGACATTCTGTGCACATACGTCAATCCCAAAATCAAACATGACATCGAATAATGCATACCCTTCGTGAAATACGGGAACAAACAAACGCGTATATCCTTACGGGAATCGCGTTCATCGCCATCGTGTTCATGTTCAGCACCATCGGTTCCCTCGTCTCTGGCTTTGATCCCCTGCTTACAGCGCCGGCCATACGGTTGACGGCTCCGGGCAGTGTTCACTGGATGGGGACCGACGATGTGGGCCGGGATGTTTTTACGCGAGTCATTTACGGCATCAACATGTCCCTGATCATCGGTTTTGCCGTAACCCTTGCAAGCGGGATTGCGGGTACCATTGCGGGTGTCTGTGCCGCGTACTCCCCCGTCACCTCAAAAGTGATCATGCGCGTTGTCGACAGCATCATGGCCTTCCCCACGATCATCCTCGCCATCGTGCTTGCCGGAATTCTGGGGGCAGGCATGAGAAATATCATCATTGCCCTGTCCATCTCGTATTTTCCCATGATCGCCCGGGTAGTACGCAATGCAACGGCTGAAGTTCTTGCGACCGAATATGTCGAGTCAGCCGTGGTGCTCGGCAAATCAAATACCTACATCATCTTCCGCTATATACTTCCGAATATCGCCTCGCCGCTGATCGTCCAGCTCACCTACACCTTTGCCATGGCCATTTTGAATGAATCCATCCTGAGTTTCCTCGGGGTCGGAATACAAATCCCGACGCCGAGTCTGGGTGGAATGGTCAGCGACGGCCGGAACTATATCAGTACCGCTCCCTGGATCATCACGTTCCCGGGCCTGGTGATTTCATGGATAGTCCTGTCCCTGGATCTTCTGGGCGACGGGCTGAGAGAAATGCTGGACCCCAAGGCCAGACGCACCCGCTAATGTTCGAAAAAAAACGCGGCAATCCCCCGGAGTGCATGCAAGGGAAGAGAGAGTAAGATGCAGGACCTTTTGCGAATAGAGAACCTGTCCGTGACGGCAGCAGACAAAAAATGCACCCATGAAATTGTCAGAGACGTTTCCCTCGCGGTCCGCAGCGGCGGAACCATGGGGATTATCGGGGAATCAGGGTGTGGAAAAAGCATTACCGCAATGAGCATCCTGGACCTGAACGAACCTAACATACATATCGATAAGGGACACATATACTGGGACAATATCTGCCTGAATGAGCTTCCGGAAAGCAGGTTGCGAAAACTGTGCGGGAATGGAATCGGCATGATCTTTCAGGAACCCATGACGTCTCTCAACCCGGTTTTCACCATTGAACAGCAACTTACCGCACCCATCAGATTGCATCTCGACATGAACAAAACAGACATGCATGGGCGCTGTATCAGGCTCCTGCAGGACGTGGGCATCAAAGATCCTGAAACAACACTCGCATCATATCCCCACGAACTTTCGGGCGGTATGTGCCAAAGAGTCGTCATTGCCATGGCAATCTCCTGTGACCCCCAACTTCTCATCGCTGACGAGCCCACAACGGCCCTTGATGTGACCATACAGGCACAGATTCTGGAGATCCTCAAAAAACTGATCCGCACAAACCACATGGCCCTTCTCATCATTTCTCATGATATGGGCGTCATTGCTTCCATATCCGAAAACATAACAGTTATGTACGGTGGAGAAATTGTCGAGCAGGACACGAGAGACGGCATCCTGGAACACGCTTCCCATCCCTACACGGAAAAACTGATCAACGCGGCTGAAGAACTCTATGACGGTGCCGACACACTGACCCTTGTCAGGGGCAGTGTCCCCCGGCCGGGCGAAAATATCATGGGGTGCAAATTTGCCCCGCGATGTACTATCTCTACACCCAGATGCCTTGCAGAACGCCCTCCCATGGGACGAAAGAAACATGGCAAAGGAACAGTCAGGTGTTGGAACTGCATGTAATTTTAAAAATATCAAGCGAAAATCATACGGAATGAACAATACGCTATGACCGAACAGCATACGCATACAAAGCCCCCCCCTTTACTCGAAATAAAAAACATCTCGAAGCATTTTGTTTCGAAAAAGTCTGTCATCAAAGCGGTAGACCGTGTTTCCTTCAAGATACAGCGCGGTGAAACCTATTCCATTGTGGGTGAATCCGGGTGCGGCAAAACAACAACAGCCCGAATGATCATCCGGCTGCTGGATATCGACAAGGGGCAAATCCTTTTCCAGGGCAAGCCCATCAGCGAGCTGACAAAACGGGAACTCCGCAAAAAACGACACGCTATCCAGATTGTCTTTCAGAATCCATACGGGTCCCTGAATCCACGAATGAAAATCAGCGCACTTCTGGCAGAGGCTATTTCAATCAGGACCGAAAAACCTTCCAATGTGCGGGCGGAAGCAGAGATATTGCTGAAGAGCGTGGGCCTTGGGAAAGAGAATCTGGATAAACACCCCCATGAATTTTCAGGCGGACAGCGGCAAAGGATCTGTATTGCCAGAGCCATTGCCACACATCCCAAGCTGATCATCTGTGACGAGCCGGTCTCGGCACTGGATCTGCTCGTCCAGGCCCAGATTCTGTGTCTTTTGAAAAACCTTCAGCAGGAGTATGGTTTTTCGTACCTGTTCATCTCGCATGATCTGTCGGTTGTCCGCTATATGAGCGACAGAATCGGCGTGATGTGCAACGGCAGGATTGTGGAGGAGGGCACGCAGGAGGAAATATTTGAAAATCCGCAGCACAGCTATACCAAACTGTTATTTGCATCATCCCTCACCCTTAAGAATGCAAAATCGTTTGCAGGAACAAACATTCAAAATGATCCTGAGTCCGGGTTCCATCAGCATGTTCTTCATGATGCAAAAAAACACTCGGACACCAATACAATACCAAGACAAACACATTTGGTGTTTTCAGATTAAACCAAAACCAGTTCGAAATATTGAGTTCCTTCGAATCTTTACTTTGGACGACGGTAAGTAGGGGCGCCCCTTGCGGGTGCCCTTTAGGCGAGGAACTCCATCTCTGAGACATCGCCTAGATTGGGCGCCCCTTGCGGGTGCCCCTACAATTCGATTCTTTTGAAAGGAGACCAAAATCCGTTTCAAAAACTTCGTATTTCTAACGAGTTTTTTAGTAGCCCGCTTACTCATATCTCATGATAACAAGGAGGATACATGAAACAACGAACATCCACACTGCTGCTGATTCTACTCTTTGCAGCCTCCATTATTGCCGGTTGCTCGAGCAATTCAGAACAGCCCCAAGAATCAAAGACGGCAGCAGAGCAAGCTCCTGCAGTTACCTGCGGACCACATGCCGGTGGAGAAATTACAATCGCCCTGCAAAAAGCCCCGGACAATCTTGATACGGATTTTGGTACACAGTGGGAAGCCACGCAGGTCATGAATCACGTGTATGAAGGACTCTTTGAAACGGACGGAAACGGTCAGCCCCAGCCGTATCTTGCCGAATCCTGCACGCTGTCCGATGATTCGAAAATATATGATATCAAACTCAGAAAAAACGTAAAATTTTCAGACGGCCACGAAATGAACGCTGAGGACGTAAAAGCCTCTATTGACCGCTGGCTGCGCATGAATCAGGCAGGCCACATTGTCAAAGATAAAGTCAAAAGCGTCGATATCATAAACGATCATGAAATCAGGATTACCTTGAACCAAGTCTATGCGCCCATTCTCAGCATCATGGCTTCCCAGGTATCAGGCCAAAGGATGTATGTGCGGGAAAAAAACATTCTCGACACATTCGGGGACAACATCATTACTGAATATGTCGGAACCGGCCCGTACACTATTGGAGAGTACATCCCCGGCCAAGAGGCGCTCCTGGCAAAAAATGTCAACTATACACCTGCCAAAGGAAAACTTTCCGGCCTTACCGGCGAGAGAATTCCCTATCTCGACACAATCACCATGGTCTTTGTTCCGGAAGAAAGCGTGCGCGTGGCCGGGCTTCAAAGCGGCCAGTACGATTTCATAGACGAGATTTCCACAGACCAGCACACCCCACTCACCGATTATCCGGGAATCAAGCCGGTCATTTGTAATGACGGTACCATCAGCGTTATCGCCCTCAATTGCGCAAAACCGCCCTTTGACGACAAACGCATGCGACAGGCTGTAGCCTGCGTCATCGATGATGAAGAACTGGCCCAGGCACAGGTCGGCGACAAAAAATTCTGGAGCGTTGAAGACGGAAGCTGGTTCAAAAAAGGCAATATCTGGCATGATCCTGACGCCGGCAAAGACATCTACAATGTCCACGATACGGCCAGGGCCAAAAAACTGGTACGGGAATCCGGGTATACGGGGGAAACAGTGAGCATCGTCGGCGACAAATCAGACAGGTACGAAAGTAACGCGGCCCTTGTTCTGCAAAACAAGCTTAAAGCCATTGGAGTCAAAGTCTCCGTTGACCTCTATGACGAGGCAACCGCCTATGATTACCAGAGAAGCGGCAAATGGAATATCCGGATCAGCAGGTGGAGCGACATGACCCCCGACCCCCAGAACTTCCAGCCCTGGACAGGTACCAACGGGTGGATCACCGGCTGGGACGACACGGCATCCCGCGAAATGGACGCAATATTCGAGAGAATGGCTGTGGCGACCGATCGGAAGGCACGCTATGAAATCGTCAAGGAATTTTACGAAAAATTCTGGGAAGAAATCCCGTATATCAAGAGTTTCAACGATGTCCGTCTCTACGGCATGAACGAACGGCTACAAGGCTTTAAGGCCTATGGTCAGCCCTTTTTTTGGAATGTGTGGATAGACGATTCAGCCAAGTAACAATAAAGTTTCTTCTGCAGTGCGGCATCCTACTGTCACGTTATGAAGGCGGATGCTCCTGCAAAAAGTTGGATAAAAGGTTCAAAACCAAAACCATATTTTCTTGACATCATTATTTTGCGTAAACTTTTCTGGTTAAACCTGCCTGAAAAAATCTATCTTTTGCAGGCACATCAATACAATACTGCTTGTTCTATTATATAATTCAGAAGAACGACAAAAATCATCACATCCGAGGTGTTATCCGTGAAGAATATAAATGTATGGAGAATGATCACTGCACTCGATCTGCAACACAAAATTGCCGGGGTCCATTTTCTCGACTTTCAGGAAGACTATGACAACTGCACAGCCAGGTCTGCCGCACAAAAGGGGCCGTATTGCTATCATGTCAGGCAGGCATTGGACGGCAAGCATTTCAAAGTCGATAAAGATCTCGTAACCTGCGACTATGCCCGTCCAGCCCTCGGCCTGGAGAAGCCGGATATTTCCATGCGCGAAGGCAGAAGCTTTGACTATTGCGGACTTGCTGAATCTCGGACGATCGGGAAAAGCATTGCTGATGCAATGATGTACATTGACCAGGATATTTGCGGCGTCGAACTCGGACCTCTTGAAGAAATGGAGCACGCCGATCTGGTTATCATGGTGGATTACGCGCATACAATCATGCGAATAATGCAGGCATACACCTACAAATACGGCCCGCCGCAACATCTCAGCTTTTACGCCAACCAGGCCATGTGTTCCGACATGACATCAAAGGTGTTTCATACAAACGATATCAATCTATCACTTATGTGCAACGGTACACGGCGCTACGGTAAATATGACAAAGGCGAGCTTGCTGTTGCCCTGCCGATCAATATGTTCGATCCCCTTGCCGATGGAGTCATTGCAACCCTCAATGCTGTTCAATCCGGCCCGGAAAAAAAGAGAATTGCGGAAAGGCTGAAGCATACCGACAAACCGGAGTGTAGAGCACACTCGTCTGCCGCCAGGGTGGCCACAACCAATGACGCGCCGGATCATACGGGTACATCGGGCACAAAAAATAGCCTGGGTCTCGAGATCAATACCCATTACAACTACGGCAAGGGGCTCCTGGAATACGACAACCACGTTCTGGACCTCCGTAAAAAAGGGGAGAGCAGATTGTAATACCATTTCCACTTTGTTCTGAGTCCATGGAATGTCAGGGTAGAAGCGGCTTCCAGCCGCTTTTCTTCGGTTAGAACTCAGTAAAAACGGTATAACCGACCATCACCCTTCTGTGAGAGGAAAGCTCTACACCGCTACACGGTACGGGAAAGGCATTTTCAAAAAAAAATGAGATTTCGACATGTCCCTACGTACTTCCTTTCTCATGCTCCTACAAAAAGTCGAAAACCGAGGTTCAAGCTCAAAACCATATTTTTAACAACCTGATTTTACTTAAACTTTCAATTTAAACCCCAACCCTGCCTGCAAAAATTTCTTTTTTGCAGGCACATCCTTTTTCAGCTGACAAGCCCCTTCCCCCGTTCTCACACCGACTTCAATCGCTTCATGGAATATACACCTTGTGCCCCGGCAAG
>NZ_JBUDSQ010000045.1:0-21772 GCF_054921335.1 Desulfoplanes sp.
AAAAGGCCGACGCCTGACCCGTCATGGCCTTCGCGCATGACGTCCAGGGCCTTGATGGCCAGCATGGGCGAGACCGGGTCTTGGCTGGTGAGGGCGAATAAACGACACATGGATGGTTTCTCCGGGCTGATGTTTCTGGTTGCCAACGATGGGGAATGGATTATGGGTATCAGCGAACGCATGGTCCGCAGCTGGTGGACCGGATGGCCGGTAGTGACCGGCACATCATGAAATGCGGTTAATCAGATTACGTGAATGCTTGGTTATATCGCTATATCGTTCCAAAATGCACAAAATGCTGATCCCGGCAGTACACGTTGTTTCGAGGATTGTATGACATTTGAGGGTGAAAGAATTTTTTATGTTACTCCGGAATTTGACGGAACACGGTTGGACGCTGCCCTGATCCTTGCCTTCCCCGATCTCGGTCTTAGGCAGAGACGTGCCCTGTGGGAGCAAAGAGATATTCGGGTTGAGGGCAGGGCACGCCCCCCGGCTTTCAGGGTGCGGGCCGGGCAAACCGTGGACGTTGGGGGGCGTCAGGTTTCGGCTCCAACCATGAAAACGGACCCTGCCGCAGTCGGAATCCATGTTGTGGCTATGTTTTCCATGTTTGCGGCTTTGTTCAAACCCGCTCGGGTCCACTCGGTGCGCGGGAAGAGTCCCGGGAGCGTGGAGGCGGTTCTGCCGGACCTACTGCCGGGGGAGCCCCCTTTTCTGTTGAACCGATTGGACTATCTCACCAGTGGATTGGTTCTTGTAGGCCGTTCTCCAGAGTCCCGCAGCCGGTACCTGAGTCTGCAGGACAGGGGCCAGGTTCAAAAGATCTATCTGGCCCTGGTCGGCGGACAGGTGGATGATACGTTATGCATCAAACGGGCCATCGATTCCTCCAAGCGGAGCAAGGTCCGTGTACTGGCCACGGACAATGCTGATTCCCTTCGGCATACCGTCATCACGCCACTTGGGATGATTGGAAAATATACCCTGGTCCGGGCCGAAATCCGCAAGGGCCAACGCCATCAGATCCGTGCTCACCTGGCGGCTTCGGGACATCCCATTGTCGGTGATCCCCTGTATGGGAGCGATCGCATGACAGATGGACCAACCGGTACCATGTTTCTCCACCATCTGAAAGTCCGTATGCAGGATTTCCAGGCGTCCTGTTTACCGGACTGGGACCTGGATGTGCGTGGTTTCATTGAGTGACTACGCCGGGTGGGTTGATGGTCTGGAATTTTTTTACGAAATTGTAGTAAAAATATGTCCCAAAAAGAGTGTTTTTGACAAAGTTGTCGTAAGATTGGGTGTCGGATCCGACGGATCGGGGGTGTTGTCTGTCCCGGGACCAGAAAAAAGTTGGTCGCGTGCCGACCAGAATTCTGCCCCCAGTATGTCATCCACGGCGTAGGCCGGGATCTTGAACGCTAAAAACGTGGCCCAAACGGGGGGCGCAACGCCACCTCCATGGCGATCCCGGATCATGTCCGGGATGACGTTTGTGCCTACTTTTGTCTCCTGTCTTCCTTCTCCGCAATCATCTATCCTATATCATTCCCAAAGGAACACCATCATGACCCGAACCATGCTCAAATCCAAGATCCACCGGGCCACTGTGACCGGTGCGGATCTGGACTATGAAGGCAGCGTCACCCTCGATGCCGAACTCATGGCCCAGGCCGATATCTTCCCCAACGAGCGGGTGGATATCTGGAACGTGACCACCGGAACGCGCCTCCACACCTACGCCATCACCGGACGGGCCGGAAGCGGGGTGGTGTGCATCAACGGCGCGGCCGCCCATCTGGTCTCCCAAGGGGATACCGTCATCATTGCCTCCTGGCAGGAGATGGAGGAAGAGCGGGCGAGAACCCATGTTCCCAAAGTAGTTTTCGTGGATGGGGATAACCGCCCCGCAGACATTGATCGTATTGTCGAGGTGCCCGGACGGGCAGAATGATTTTTTCCGGGTCTTTCTTGATTTGTCGGAAAAAAAGATGCATCCGTCCGGGGTGAAAGAAAAAATGTAACTGTCCAGGGTAAAATTTTGGTCCTACCGTATTTTGGAGTTGTCCGCTCAGTCCAAAATTCTGATTGTTGAGAGATGCACCTGGATAGTTACGAAAAATCGTGGTTCGGGATGGCATTGTTTGTTCATTGAGACAACAAGGAGGAGGGCGAGGATGAAAAGACTACTCTTGCTGGTAATTGCCGGGATTTTTTTCAGCGCAACTGTCGTGCAGGCATGTACGACACTTTTGGTGACCAAAGGGGCCTCCAAAGATGGGTCCGTGTTCGTGGCCCACTCCGATGACAGTGAATTCTATGCTGATCAGCGGTTGGTCTATGTTCCCGCTGCGGACCATAAACCAGGTGATATGCGTCCGGTCTATTACGATGCCTATTCCATAGGTGAACGGCCGCAGTATCATGGGTATTACCAACCCAGATACGTAGGAACCAACCGGGGACCGAGCTATGTCGATCCTTCTCTCCCCCAATCCATACCCCTTGGTTTCATTCCCCAGGTCGAGCACACCTATGCCTATTATGATGGGGATTACGCCATCATGAACGAACATCAGCTCATGTTCGGCGAATGTACGGACGGGGCCAAGATCCAGGCCGAGCCGGTTCCCGGCAAGCTTATTTTTTATAGTGCGGAACTTGGGCGTGTGGCGGCGGAACGGTGCAAGACCGCCAGAGAGGCCGTGGAACTCATCGGCCATCTTATTGAGACCTACGGGTATTACGGTACGGGGGAGACCCTGCCCATCGGTGATCCCGAGGAAGGATGGGTCATCGAGATGGCCCCGAGCCCTGAAGGCAAGGGGGGGCTTTGGGTGGCCAAGAAAATCCCTGACGGCGAGGTCTTTGTGGCCGCCAATGAACTGCGTATCCGGGAGATCGATCCCGACGATCCGAACACCCTGTATGCCAAGGACCTGCACGCCATCGCCAAGAAGCACGGCTGGTGGAAGCCCGAGGACGGCAAGCTCGACTGGCTGCGCACGGTGAGTGAAGGGGAGTACAACCATCCCTATTATTCTTTGCGAAGGGTCTGGCGGTTGCAGTCCCGTATGGCCCCTTCCAAGAATCTTTCTCCCTGGGTCGAGGACGGATTCACCAGGGCCTATCCCCTGACCATCAAGCCCGACAACAAACTGGACGTACGCGATGTCATGAGTCTGTACCGGGATTATTACCAGGGCACAGAGTTCGATCTCTCCAAGGGCATAGCGGCCGGTCCCTTTGGGTGCCCCTACCGGTATGCCGGCGGCATGGACCCGTCCGGAGATACGGACGATCCTTCGGTCAAGCGTGAGGGGGCCTGGGAACGGCCCATTTCCATCTACCGTTGCGGGTATAGTTATGTGTGCCAGGCCCGGGGATGGCTGCCTGATCCCATCGGCGGGATCGTCTGGTTCGGCGCCGACCAACCCATGAGTACCTGTTACGTGCCTTTTTATGTCGGTGCCCTGCGTGTTGCCGAGCCCTATCTGACCTGTGACACGAGAAAATTCGATCGGAACAGCGCCTGGTGGGCATTCAATTTCGTGGCCAATTGGGCAGCTCTGAAGTACCAATACATGATCAAGGACATCCAGCAGATGCAGGATCAGATCGAGACAACGGAGATCGAGGCCATCAAGGCCATGGATGAAAAGGCCCTTGACCTATACAACCGGGATTCCCAAAAAGCCCGGGAACTCCTCTCAACCTTCTGTGAAAACCAGGCCAACCAGGTGGTCAGGGACTGGTGGAGTTTTGCATGGACCTTGGTGGCCCGGTACGCCGACGGATTTGTCAGCTCCCCGGAGGACATGGCCAAGCCGGTTGGCTATCCCAGGGCTTGGTACAAAAAGACCAACTGGCCCCAGGGACCGACAAGTTACGAGAAAAAGAAGTAGACGATAGCGCGCAGGAAGGGCGGGGGCGGAAGGATTGCCCCTACGCTGGATTCTGCCTGCTGCCTTGTACCAACGCGGGGTCGACATTTTTTCATGGTCGGCTCCGCGTTTGTCTTTCCCATGTTTTTGCCAAGGAGGTACCATGCATGTCATCGACCTGACCCGTGTGCTCCATTCGAATATCCCGGTTTTTCCCGGAACCCCGCCGGTGCGTATAACCACGGCGAACACCGTTGCCGAACATGGGTTCGAAGAACGGCTCCTGTCCATGAGCTCGCACACGGGAACGCATATGGACAATCCCTCCCACATTCTGGCCGGACGGCCCGGCCTGGATACCGTGCCCCCGGATCGATTCATAGGGCCGGGGTGTTTACTGGACGTACGGGGAAAAACCGAGATTACCAGAGAAGAACTCTGCTTGTGGGAACCAGTGCTTGAAGGGGCGGATTTTGTGCTCCTCTGGACAGGATGGGAAGAAAAATGGGGCGAACCGACATACTTCTCGGGATTCCCCGCCCTGACCGAAAAGGCAGCCCGATATTTGACGCGGTTCAATCTCAAGGGGATCGGGGTGGACGCCATATCCATCGACCGCATGGAGGACGGAGATCTGCCCGTCCATCACGTCCTTCTTGGACAGAATGTGCTGATTGTCGAAAATCTAACCACTATGGGGCGATTGCCCCAGGCGGGGTTCACGTTCATGGCCCTGCCCCTGAAGATCAAGGATGGTGACGGCTCCCCGGTCCGGGCGTTGGCCGTTATCGGGTAAATCCCCGTCAGGGGATCGCGCATCGGCAATTCGCGAGCGGCGTCTAATCTCTTTGAGGGGTTGAGGGAGCGTCATGTATGCCGCTATGTGGCCTTGTCCCTTGAAAAATAATCCTTGCATCCTTCTTGTTCAGTGGATAAAGGCTGCATCCGTTTTTTGGAAATCGGATGACGGCAGCTGGAGAGCGCCCCTGTTTGCGTGTTCATTGCACGAGGGGCCACCGAAGAAGTGAATCTTTCAGGTCCAAGAACAGCTGTCTGACGAGCCTCTGGAGAGACTCCCCCAAGGGAGCGCCGAAGGAGCAAGCCGGCCCGTGCCGGTGAAACTCTCAGGTACCAAGGACAGAGTATTCCAATGCGACCGGAACGTTTTTTCGGCCCGTCGCGTTTACCGCCTTGCATTCTTCCCTTCTGGTCATCCATTTCCGTTCACCTGTAATTGTAAGGATTTGAAAGAAATGGATGTACTCACCCTGCTCGGCACCATTGATTCCTATGTCTGGGGTGCCCCTCTCCTCGGTCTGCTCGTTGGGACCGGAATCTATCTTTCCCTGCGT
This sequence comes from Desulfoplanes sp., assembly GCF_054921335.1. Lineage (NCBI taxonomy): Bacteria > Pseudomonadati > Thermodesulfobacteriota > Desulfovibrionia > Desulfovibrionales > Desulfoplanaceae > Desulfoplanes > Desulfoplanes sp. Next base: position 5,243 of record NZ_JBUDSQ010000045.1, read on the forward strand.
CTTGGTTTTCTCCAAGTTCTGCGTCTTCCTCTTGCCCTGACGTATGTGTTTGCCAAAGATGACAGCAAGGAGTGCCGGGGAGATGTCTCCCCCTTTGCCGCCTTGTGTACGGCCCTTTCCGCGACCATTGGAACGGGAAACATCGTCGGCGTGGCAACGGCCATCAAGGCCGGCGGACCCGGTGCCCTGTTCTGGATGTGGATAGCCGCGTTCTTCGGCATGGCCACCAAGTATGCCGAAGCCCTTTTGGCTGTGAAATACCGTGTTGTGGATGAGAACGGCCAGATGTCCGGCGGCCCCATGTACTATCTGGAACGGGGGCTTGGAAGCAAACTCCTGGCCCGGATGTTCGCCCTGTTCGGGATCGGCGTGGCCTTTTTCGGCATCGGGACCTTTGCCCAGGTCAACGCCATCAAGGACGCCACCTTCATGACCTTCGGCATCCCCGCGTGGGTTGTAGCCGCGGTGCTGACAGTGCTCGTGGCCATGGTCACTCTGGGGGGGATCCGGTCCATTTCCAGTGTGGCCAAGAAGATCGTTCCCTTTATGGCCGTGCTCTATGTTCTGGCATCTCTTGCCATTCTGTTGCTCAATGCGGATCAGGTCCCCGCGACTATCGCGCTTATCATCGACTCGGCCATCAATCCACAGGCTGCCTTTGGGGGGGCCGCCGGGGTGACCGTGATGATGGTTCTGCGGAACGGGGTCGCCCGTGGGGTCTTTTCCAACGAGTCCGGTCTGGGTAGTGCCCCCATAGCCGCGGCGGCGGCCAGAACCGATTCTTGCGTCCGGCAGGGGCTCATCGCCATGACCGGAACCTTTTTCGATACCATCCTCATCTGTACCATGACGGGGGTGGTTCTGGTCATGACCGGGGTGTGGAATTCGCCGGATCTGGCCGGAGCAACCATGACCACTACGGCCTTTGCCAATGGCCTGGCCGGGAACATCGGGAATTATATCGTCACCATCGGCCTGATTTTCTTTGCCTTCACGACCATTCTCGGATGGAATTACTACGGCGAGCGGTGTACGGAGTATCTTTTCGGTGTCCGGGGGATCCGGCCCTATAAAATGATCTATATCATCCTGGTCGCCTCAGGAGCGTTTCTCAAACTGGAGATGATCTGGGTCCTGGCCGATATCGTCAATGGCCTCATGGCCATCCCCAATCTGATCGGCCTTCTCGGACTCTCAGGCGTGGTCATCGCGGAAACCAGAGCGTATTTCACATCCCTGCGTGAGTGCTCCGCATCGTGCGTGAGCGCGTAGTTTTGCGATGCATCGATAACAAACCGCCGGCACGGGATTCCCGTGCCGGCGGTTTGTGTTTTGGCCCTTTTGGAATTGTAGGAGCAGGAGGACAGAGAAAAGCCGTATCTGATACATCGCTTTATGGAACTTCTCGTTTTTGCAGGCATATTTTCATGGGGGGGGGACTCTGATGGTACAGCGATTGATCAACGCAAAAAATTTCTGTAAGGTTAATAAGTTGAGCCAATATATCCAGAAATTCCACATTTGAAAGGAGACGTGATGGATCCCAGGGGGCATGATTCTGGAAGGAAAGGATCCGGCAGTGGGGGGGTGAACAGTCGGGGGCATCTGGAAGGGGAGGATTCTCTGGGAGATGGCGTGGTTGATGGCTCTTTCCGGTTAAGTAAGGATCACACCCGACAGTTTCGCCATGGCATGGCCGAAGTATCTCAAGGGGAAGCAGAAAGCCTCAACTGGATGATGCAGGGGCGGGAGCACCGGATTGTTGAATTGAAGCAGGAGGTCAATACCCTGCTTGGGGAACTGGGGCGGAAACCGGCATATGGGATCGAACCAAGGGAGATAGATGACGCAAAAGCGCATAAATCACTGTTGTTACAAGAAAAATTAGCACCTGAGCTGCCGGAGTCATTGACAACAACTGCCCACGAAGTTGCGGACATGGGCCTTGAAAAGCCGGTGGTGGATATTGCCTTTATCCCCATTCTCTGTTCCGCGCCCCTGCTTTACGCCCAGACCCACGGCTATTTTGCCGCCAATGGTCTGCAGGTCAACCTCATACCGGCACCGGGGTGGAGCGGGGTGAAAGACCTGTTGGCTTTCGAGCATGTGGCTGCGGCGCACCTGCTTGCACCCATGCCGCTGGCTGTCCGGCAGGGACTGGACGGCAAACCCGCCGACATCCGCCTGGCCTGCATCCAGAATGTCAACGGCCAGGCGCTGACCCTGTCCATCAAGCATGCGGGCATACAAAGCGTACGTGACATGAAAGGGTTTACCTTTGGGGTGCCGTACCATTTTTCCATGCACTATTATCTGCTCTGTCTGTTTCTCGCCGAGCACGGCCTTGATCCCCTGAAGGATGTGAACATTATTGAGGTGGCGCCGCCGCGTATGCCCCATTTCATGGCCACCGGGCGTGTGGACGGGATATTCGCGCCGGAACCCTTCAACCAGATTCCGGCTTTGCGCGGGACGGGGTTTATCCATACGTTGTCCAAAGAGATATGGCCGGGACACCCTTGCTGCGGCTTTGCCAGCAGCGAGTCCTTTGCCTGCCAAAATCCCAGGACGTACAAGGCCATGCTCAAAAGCGTCCTGCAATCCGAAGCAGCCCTGCACCACGCCCCACCGGAAGCACGCCGGGATATTGCCGTGGAATTGAGCCGTCCAGGGATCCTGGATCAAGCCGATCCGGAACCGGTTATCCAGGCCCTGGTTGGCGAATATGACGACGGTATGGGGCGGCACTGCACTGACCACGATCGCATGGATTTTATCCCCACTCCCTGGCCGGAATACGGGTGGTGGATGCTTTCCCAGCAGCAGCGTTGGAACCAACTTCGACGCAAGGTGGATTACCGGGCCGTCGTGGAAGAGTGTTTTGACAATACGACCCGGGATATGGCCTGGGCCATGGGGTGTGCGCAATCCGGCCCCAGTCTGCATACCAGCATCTCCTTTGATCACCGGGAGTTTTTCCAAAGCATGCAGCAGCAGCCGTTTTGCGCTTTCGAAATGGAGGATGCCACCAGCGCAATCCCGCCATGGGAAGAACGCCTCGGCGCTCTGAACAACGTGCTGGCAAAGGCTGCGGGCGGACTGGAATTCCGTCAGGTAAAAACCGAAGCAAATGATACCGTCGGCGTTCTGGAGACATTGGTCAATGATCTGATCAAGAATATGCGTTTTGACCGGGATGCGTTGCAGGAGCAGAACGAAAACATGGCCCAGCGGGTTGAACAAGCGGTGGCTGATATCGAAAAGAACCGCAAAAACGCCATGAGTCTGGCCGAGGACGCTGAAGCAAACCGCAGAATTACCGCTGCCGTCAACCAGCTGATGGAAGCGGATATGACCTATGATACGCCGGAGGCCGCCGCTGAAGCCTGTCTAAACATCAGTCAGGAGATAACCGGTTCCAAATTCGGTTTTGTCGGAGAGGTTAACGCCAACGGTCGTCTGGACACCATCGCATTGAGCGATCCCGGGTATGAAGCCTGTCGTTTGCCCGAATCCACGGTCCCTGTCTTGATATCCAATATGGAAATCAGGGGCATCTGGGGCGTGCCCATTACAACGGGAACTTCAAGGATCATCAATGAACCGGACACCCATCCGGACCGTGTAGGGCTCCCGCAAGGCCACCCTTCTCTCCATTGTTTTCTGGGAGTGCCGGTAAAGGATCAAGAGAAGACCAGCGGAATCATTGCCCTGGGCAACAAACCCGGCGGCTACAATCAAACGGACCGGCAAGCTGTAGAAGAATTGGCCCGGGCATTCACGGACGTCATCTCCCGGGTACGGCTGCAAAAACAGCTTCAAAAATATGTGCGTGATCTGGAACACAGCAACCAGGAACTGGACGACTTTGCCTATATCGCCTCCCATGATCTCAAGGAACCGTTGCGGGGGATCAATAATTTTGTCTTTTTTCTCATGGAGGACGCGGTGGACCAACTGGATGACGAGTCCCGGTCCCGGCTAGAACGGATTCAGTATCTGTGCGGGCGGCTGGATACCTTTATCAGCGCTCTCCTTACTTTTTCCCGGGTGGGCCGTCAGGAACTGGCCTGGGCCAAAACCGATGTTGATAATTTGGTCAAAAACGTTCTGGATCTCAACAAGGAGGCCTGGAAAGATGCTGACATACAGGTCCTACATCCCCTCCCCCATGTGTATTGCGACGGTCGCCGCGTGGGCGAGGTTTTTCAGAATCTGATCAGCAACGCAATAAAATACAACGATATGGAGAATAAGCGGATTGAAATCGGTCATATAGCGCAAGAGAACACGGCCGGCGCCACAAGCCGTTATAAAAAGCAAGCCCCCATTTCTGTCTTTTTTGTCCGGGACAATGGTCTGGGGATCGCCCCTAGGCACCAAGATAATATTTTCAAGATCTTCAAGAGGCTCCATGGTCGGGACAAATACGGAGGCGGCAGCGGAGCCGGACTGACCATTGTCAAGAAAATAATTGCGCGCCATGGTGGGAATATATGGCTTGAATCCACCCCCGGCCAGGGCAGCACGTTCTATTTTACATTACAAGGAGATGAAAATGGCTGAAATAAGCGCAAGCCGGACCATACTGGTGGTTGAAGATAATCCGGAAGATTTTGAGGCCACCCAGAGGGCGTTTCGTAAGGCAAAGCTGGCCAACCCCATAGATCATTGTGAAGACGGGGACGAAGCCCTTACATATTTGTTCGGGAGGATGGATGATACAGGGTCCTGGTCGGAAAAGCTGCCGGGTTTGATCCTGCTGGATCTCAACCTTCCGGGCACGGACGGCCGGGAAGTGCTGGAAAGAATAAAGGCGCATGACAAGTTAAAAAAAATCCCGGTCATAGTGCTGACCACTTCCGATGATGAACAGGATATTGACAATTGTTATGAATGGGGGGCGAATAGTTATGTCCACAAGCCGGTGGATATCAACGGATTTATGACGGCCATCCAGCGGATCAAGGACTACTGGTTTGAGATCGTCTTGCTGCCCGGACAGCATTTTTGATGCTGAAAATCATTGAACGCGAACCGTATGAACCCAAGAAAAGATTTTACCATAACGTAAAGTGAACTCGATGAAAAAACAGATTCTTATCGTGGATGACAGTCCTGAAGATCGGGAATTCTACCAGCGGTTTATGAGGAAAATTGATGGAGAAACCATCCTGCTTGAGGCGGAAACCGGTGAAGAGGCCCTGGGCTTACTAGTGGAAACCACACCGGGGTTGATCATTGTTGACTACAACCTGCCGGATATGAACGGGGTAGAGCTTTTGTCCTACTTGCCACGGAAAAATGACCGGCCGACCATCCCCGTTATTCTGCTCACCGGCCAGGGCAACGAGGCGGTTGCCGTTGCCGCCATGAAAAACGGCGCCAGGGATTATCTGATCAAGGGTGAAATCAGTGAAGATTCCTTTTGTAAAGCGATACAACGCGTCGTCAAAGAACACGAAATCGAGCGGAAGCTCGAGGAGAACAGAACATTTCTGGACACCTTGATTAAAACCATCCCGAATCCCATCTTTTACAAGGATAAAAACGGAAAATACCAGGGGGCTAATCCGGCCTTTGAAAAAATGTTGGGCATTGATCAGTCCGTACTCGTTGGTAAAACAACCTATGATCTGGTTGACAAGGATTTTGCCAGAAAATGCGAAAAAATGGACACTTTTCTGCTGAAATCGGGAGGACAGCAACAGTATGAACTTCCACTCGACCCTGAAAGCGGAGCAGAAAAGGCATTGTTGTTCAATAAGTCAGTATACCATGACGGTTCCGGAAAGATTGCCGGCATTATCGGTGTTATTACGGATATAACCGAAAGGAAAAAATACGAAACAAAAATCTACCAGCTTGCCATGTTTGATCAGCTCACCGGCGCTGCTTCAAGATCCCATTTTCTGGAGTGTTTGACCAATGCGTTCAAGCGAGTAAAGAGGAACAATAAATATCTTGCTGTGTTATATCTCGATCTGGACGGGTTCAAGGAGATTAATGATATCTACGGGCATCGTGCCGGAGACGCTGTTTTACAGGAAAGTGCAAGGCGTATGATGACCATGCTGCGGGAAACGGACACCCTGGGCAGAATGGGGGGCGACGAGTTTACCATTTTAATCGAGAACTTGAACAGCCAGAAAGACGCTGTTCTGGTTACAGAAAAAATCCTGGACGTCTTTAAGCACCCCTTTCACGTGGCCCAAGGAGCAACGGGCCTCTCTGCCAGCATCGGGGTCTCCTTTGCCTCGGCAAACGATGGCATGTCTCCTGACCAGATGGTCAGTTCCGCTGATAAAGCGATGTATCGAGCCAAGACCAGTGGAAAAAACAGGTATTCATTGTCACAACCGGATTAGGCATTCCCGGCCTGTCATCCCGTCTTTCCTTATATCGCTGTGGGTAGTATGGTGTGCCTGCAAAAAAGAAATTTTTGCAGGCAGGGTTAAGGTTTAAGTTGAAAGTTTAAGTAAAATCAGGTTGTTAAAAAATATGGTTTTAAGATTGAACCTCGGTTTTCTGACTTTTTGCAGGAGCATCTAGTATGGGGGTATACAGGACAGGACTCAATTGCTCATGAAAACCAGGTCAAGATTGCCCGGCCCGAGGTCGACCACCTCGAGTCTACCCGAGGAAACCTTTGCCTGATCGAGGATTTCTGCTGTTTTATCGACCCCAAGTCCGGATCGTATGTCCAGGATGAGCCTGCCCTCGTCTTTTGACCAGCTCCGCTTTTTTGTATCCAGGATTTCCGGAAGTTGGTCGATCATCGACCTGATTTGTTTGTATTTTTTGAATCCATCCACGCCGGTGACGACCACCTCGATGGGTAGTCCGTTCAGTAGATAATCTCTGAAGGAATCCTTGATGGTTGTGACCACGTATTCCCGTATCAGTTTTTCGGTAGCCTGTTCAACGGCCAGACCGGCTCCTGTCGCAGGACTGATATGGGCCGCTGCGGCTTTCCCCGTCGTGGCCCCAATGATGCTGCCTGTCTGTGTATGGATGATACTCACACGGACCACCGCCTGGAAGGAGTGCATGCCGGTATCGGGTATGATTTCTCCGGTATCGCGGACCACGGTCTTGCCGGTGAGCATGTATGCTGCCCCCTTTGCCAGTGCCTGGACGCGGGGGGCTCCGTCCCCCATGGGCAGTACCAGCTGAAACCCCCGGGATTTCAAGGCATTGTTGATGGTCGTTGACGCGCTCTGCAGGTCGGGCTGGTCGAAACCGACATATTCTTCGCTGATGGCGACGAGCAATATGGGGTTGTCCATCTTGTCGAGCAGGGATTTCAAGCGGGATTTGCTATCCTGCAATCGCTTGAGATGGTTGGCCGATGTTTCTATCTTTCGGGCCAAATCTTGGGAAGGGGCCGCTTTTTTTTGTATGAGTCCCTGATTTTCCTTCTCGAGCTCTTGTATCTGTTCCAGGTAACGGTCTTCCTTGTGCAAGAGCAGTTGCAGCCGTTTGAGAACGGATCTGTCCTCAAGCATCCGCTCCACCCGTTTTGTGAGCATCCCCGTATCCACATCGATCCTGGCCGTGACCGTGATGGCATCCGTGTCTATACGTTCGTCGATAATTTCGGCCCCGGCGGTTCCGGCGGCAATGGCCCGGACTTCATGCTTGTCGACTACCCCCTTGTCGAGCACCGCCAGGCTGTCGATATACGTCCCGGCCAACTCCATGGCCAGCTGTTTTGCCTTGACTATGGCCGTGATTCTGGCCGTATCAACGGAGATGGCACCACCATGGGTGGCCGTGGCGTTATGGACATAGGTCTTGAGTTCGGCCGATCCGTTTTGCGGGAGCAGGAGCATACAGAGAAGCCATACCCCTGTGCATAACTGTGGCAGGAGAGATCTCATTGGGCAACTTCCCCCGTGTCGACCGACCTTTTGATGCTTTCATAGACCGCCCGCTCAATCCCGTCCGATCCATCACTTAGATAGAGACGCACACACGCCGTTGCGGTCTTGGTGCCGGGGTCGTATGTTTCCTGGTGGATGACGACGTTTTTGACCAACCCTTCGAGTTTGGCCTCAATGACCGAAGATTCCACCTGCCCGTCGGTGATCACGGTTTTTTGGCGTATCTCGAGTCCCTTGAGGATCTCCAAAATCCGGTTTTGGGCCATGATCCGGGCCGCGATCTTTGCCAGATACTCGGGCTGTCCTGGCGCGCTTTGGCCCGAAACCTGGTAGTATCCGGACCAGAACACCTCTTTGACGTCGGAGACTTCAGGACAGTCCGAAGCATAGGACGGGACAGGGACAAAAAAGAAGGCCAGGCAACAAAGTAGAATATTTTTCATCGGATTACTCGGCACGCAGTCCATCAATCTGTTGTTTGTACCCCGGGGCGATGGCAAGGCACCGCTCAAAAAGGATATCCGCCTTTTCCCTATCTCCGGCGTCAAGGGCTTTGGCACCCCTGGAAAATAGCAGGGCCGCCTCCATGTTCCCCTGTTCTTTGGCGATGGCCAGCCCCATATCAAGGCTCTGGGCAATGTTCTGGGCCAATTTTTTTTCAAGCCCCAAGAAATCATTGCTTGATCCGGTGATGGATTCGGCCATGACGATTTCCGATGTCTCCACCTTGATGATCCTGCAGTCCATGCGTACCTGATTCCCAAGGACGGTGAACGCTCCGATGCCGATGGACTGGGCCCCAAGCATCCTTCCCGCCTTGACCGCAGTGGCCGTATCTATGGATCCCGTTTGCCCAAGGGCGATTTCCTTGAGGAGTGCGGCGATTTTTGCCCGTTCGACAATTTTTACGGCATTGTTGTTTTGTTGGAGATCGCCGGCCAGCATGGCCGCCAGACCGTTTGAAAGCGGAGTATAGGTTTGGGGGCTGGTTATTGAGTTGTTTTCAAAGGGAAGTATGGCCAGGGTTTTCGGGGGAGCGGCTGCCGTGCGTAAGGGCTTTTGCAGGCTTGTTGTATGGGGCGCGGATTTGCAGCCGCACAGGGGGACGATTCCCAAAAACAGGATGACAATAAATGAAAATCGCATTGTTTTGTCCATAGGTCTCCCGCTTTGCATAAGGTTATTTGTTTGACATAAAAATACATATAACGTACTAATTTGTCTAGGCTATATTTCAATGGAGGAGATATGAAAAAGGTCAAATTTTTTCTGATGGTTGTGGCGTGTGTTGTGTTGGTCTGCGGATGCAAATCGGTTTCCAGGCAGGGTAAGCAGCTCATTGGTGAAAACAAGTATGACGCAGCTATCCGTCTTTTCCAGGAACACTTGGCCGAGGATCCCGATGATATGAAAGTCAGGGAACAGCTCGGCTATGCCTATCTCAAAGGCAATCATTACCAGGAGGCTATTGCCGAGTTCAACCGGGTTCTCAAGGAAGAGCCCGAGTCCGAGCTGTCCATTCTGTATCTCGGTATGGCCTATTTGCGAACCAACGACCTGGCCAACGCCGTAACCGCATGGAGACGGATCAATGATACCGATAAAAAGGTTCTCAAAGAGGAGGTCAACCGGCTTTTGACCCTGGTCGAAATGGCCGAGGCCAAGCGTATGGCCAAGAAGGCCGTGGCTGCCGAGGGAAGTGTCGGTGCCGGTTCCACAGGGCCGAACACCTATGCGGTCATGTACTATAACGATCTCAGCCCGGAAAAAGGCCTTGTTGCCGTGCAAAAAAGTCTTGCGGCCATGACCATATCCGATTTGAGCAAGTTTTCCGGGCTCCAGGTCGTCGAGCGTGCTCGTCTCCAGGCCCTTGTCGATGAGATGAAACTCGGCACCACCGGAGCCGTGGATATGGATTCAGCGCCCAAGGCGGGCAGACTGCTGGGTGCATCGCATGTGGTTACCGGTACCCTAAGCACGTTGCTCCGCGATCTGCGCATCAATACCTCTCTTGTGGACTGCAATGGGAAAGAAGAGTGCCGGCCTTTCTTGGTCAAGGAGAGGTTGCCCGAATTTTTTAGACTGCAGAAGGAGATCGTCTATCAGATCATCAATCAGGAAAATATTTCTCTGAGTAGATCCGAAAAAAAGCTTCTGGAAGACTATCATACTGAAAACTTTGATGCTTTTATGTACTATGGCCAGGGGTTGGATGCGACCGATCAGGGCGACTGGAAACAGGCCAAGGATTATTATGCCATGGCCATCGAGCTTGATCCGGATTTTGTCCTCGCCAGACAGGCCCGCGACCGTTCACCCGACGGCATGGGTGTGAGTATAGCCCAGATCAATGCCATGGCTGTGGATGCCAGCGCAGTAAACGCGGTAGGGGACGCCTTTGAGCCAATGATTGAAGACGCCATGCATGACCAGGAAAGAGACGACTCGTCCTCGGGATTTGGTAATCCGGATCCCGGAAGGGGGGGGGGTAATGGAGGCCGTGGCGGCGGTGGCGGCGGTGGCGATGGGTGCCACTGATCCTAGATGTTGTTCCGCCTGGATATTGAGCGTTACCCCGAAGGCCACAGCGGTGATAACGTAGGCAGTTACGGGGACCCGCAGGGGGATGCTTGCGGGGCCCGTGGTATAAGCCATTTGAAAAAAAGGAAGGACTTTAGCAGATAGGAAGGAATGCCGCCGCAGATGCAAGAGGCTGGAGAAGGGGAAAAATGGACATCTTGCTCATTTCTTTGCAAAAAACGCCGCATGGGGGCATACCCTGATGCGGCGTTTTTTGTTTTTTGTTGTAATATAGTTATATGGATTCTAGCAAGATGATTATACAGATGTAAAATTTGGTCAAAAATATTTGTATGGAATACGTTTATTTTTCGCCGATAAAATGAAACAATACAAATATTATTACTCACAAAACATTGTCGTTACTGTTCTTCGATATTTTGCATTTTTAGATAGTTAAAAAATATTTTACAATTGAGATATAGGTCGATATGTTTGATATACTTTTCCTGTACAATGAAAATTTGTGTGATTAATTATCTTGTTGCAATTATATTATATACATCTGAATGGTGATTCATGCTAAAATTAAGATTAATCAATATCCATGTGCTATGCTAATGATTATTTAGGGAATACTATGGCAAAATATATATACAAGAATAAAAAAAATAAATCTGAGTGTTATAATGATATTTTTTCTTCAGTAAATAAAGAAAAATTTGATGATTTTATCACAAAGAACACAATGCAAGATATTGATGAAAATTTGCAATCTTGTGAGCAAAATGAGACCAATAAAAAATATGAAAAAGACTGGAGACTAGAACTGTTTGCTTTGATAGGGTTTTGTGTATCAGGTGTAATATTTATTATATCTGGTTTAAAGAATAAAGATATCTTTACAATATTTGGTAGTTCTGTATGGATAGCTTCGTGCATCGTTTGGATGATTCCATACCGGAAATATTTTTGAGATTTCTAATATCAAAAGTATCCAAACCAAAAAATGCTGACCTGTATCACTTATGCTGGCAAGTGGAAGAGAGTTACAAAATATGTACTCAAAAAGGGAGGTCGTCATGGGAACAAGCAGAAGCTACTTTATACCCCTTTTTTTTATGGTCTGTCTGACCGTCAGTATTTTTTCTATCCCTGCCAGGGCCTGCACCGGCTTGGTGATACAGGGCGAGGATGGAACGGTCGTCTACGGCAGAACCCAGGAATGGTCGGCGTTTGATTTCCAAACCCAGGTGGTTGTCTATCCCGAGCATAGAACATTCCAGGCGATAACCCCGGAAGGTTCGAATGGCATCACCTGGGATGCGAAATATGGGTTTCTGGGTTTTTTGCTTTTGGATAGGGTGGTCGGGGACGGTATGAACGAAAAAGGGCTGGCTGCGGGGTCGTATTATCATCATGGTTTTGCTGAATACGGTGATTATGACCCATCCCTTGCACAGGAAAGCATGGCGCCTACCGACGTGGTTGCTTTTATACTGTCCAACTTTGCAACCATCGAAGAGGTGCGCCGGGGCATGCAAGGGATCAGGGTTGTGCCGGTGGTGGATCCGGATATCGATATGGTTGCCCCGGTTCATTTTTTTGTGGCCGATCCAAGCGGGAAGACCCTGGTCATTGAATTCCAGGGGGGCAAGATGCGGATGTACGATAATCCCGTAGGGGTCATGACCAACAATCCCTCCTTTGATTGGCACTTACAGAACCTTCGGAATTATGGATATCTGGGTGACGGCCCCTTTGGGGCCAGGACTTGGGGAGACATGGAGATTACCCCCCTGTCGGGAGGGTCAGATCTTTTGGGTCTTCCAGGGGATTACACTTCCCCTTCGAGGTTCGTACGGGCAGCGGTTCTCAAAGCAGTCTCTTTTCCAACCAAAGGTGGATTGGACACGGTTGGGCAGTTTTTTCAGATAATGGATAGCTTCAATGCTCCGCTTGGCAAAGGCGAAGGTAATCTAGACACCGGGAACAAGGCCAAACTGCTTCCCTCCGGTACGCAATGGACCGTCGCCAGCGACACAAACAACCTTGTGACCTACTATCATACAGCCTGGAACAGGCAGATCCGGAAAATCGACCTCAAGAAAATCGACTTCACCAAGTCCACCGTTCGAAAGATTCCCGTGGATGAGGAACAAGCCCAGAACATCAAGGACGTGACCCGGGGGTTGCGCTGAATGGGGAAGGCGTATCTATATATAACGTCCCATATCCATATGGGATAGCGAGGAGCCAAAAAACCATGGCCGCGTATCTGAGCGGCCATGGTTTTTTTTTATCTCATGGAGCTAACAGCGTTCCATGTCCTATGGGGAAGAACGAGGTGTTTAATTATATCAGATGATAAATAGGAAGAGTGGTGTCGTGTTGGGCATGGAACCAGGCGTCGTCCTCGGTCACCAGCAGAAGGTAATCGAGGGTCTCGTAAGGAGTGTTCGGGGTGGACTTGCAGGAAAAGGCGAAAACACCGGCTTGGCTTCCTCTGATTTTGGCGAGGATGTCGTTCACGATCTGGTCCTTTTTGACACCCGTCTCCTGGTCGAAGGTCCATTTGAACAGCTTGAGGATGTTTTTCTTGGTCGTTTTTTGGTCCTGGATGCGTTTTTTGTTTTTTTGGACGTATTTCAGGGCCTTTTTTTGGTCATCCACGGAACAGGATTCGGTACTTTTCTCCTGGGCCTGCAAGGCTTCTTCCTCAAGTTCGGGTCCCCATTTGGCTTTGTGGTAGGCAATCCCTGGGAACTGATTGATTCTTTGTGTCCGGAAAAGTAGAGTGCGCACAACGGATTCCTCAATGAAAACATGGCCGCATTTGGGGCATTTTTTTGCGGGAACATTTTCAAAATTGAAAAGCCTGTTTTGGCATTCCATTCTGTGCTGGGTTACGGTATCTTCGTATTCTTCGTTTTTGCAATTGTGGCAGATCATGGGAGCCTCGTGGGTGATAAGGGGGACTATCGGGCTATGGCGTCCCTGCATGGAAAAAAGTCAACACGTGGGGTTGGAACAAAGGGTACATGGTGAAAATCGCGTATCGATTGGGGGCAACGTACCGTCTGATAATGGGGATGGTACAAAAATTGTCAACCCTTGTTCGGCACGATGTTAGGAACAGGTCCTTAAACAGGCCTGTATATCATGCTGGTACAGGGTGTTGTTGTATTCTTCCCACAATTGTCTGATTTTGTGAGCCATGTTTATTTGTTGCCGGTAGGGAAGGTTGATGGTCCCGGTACGCATGGCTTCGAATATCAATCTTTTTCCAGTGATGCGGGGATCGCACAACAGCCTGCCGTGGAGAATCTTTTTACGGCAGTTGCGGCAAGTACTCACCAGCCACATGGTCCTTCCTTCTGGAATGTACACATCCGGGGTGTCGAAATTGATGTCCACCAATTCTGTGGAATTCCAGTCGATGCAAAAGGAATATTCGTCACAGATGCAGGTGTGGTATTTTTTTGAGAGTCGGATCTGTTTTTTGATTTTGGCCATGGCGTTCACGTAGGGACTTTTTGGATGGATTGGTGTTTGCCTAGTTTTTCCCCGGACAATGGTCAAGTAGTCCGGTTTTTTTCGTTCCCGTTCCGACTATCGTCTGGGCCTGTAATGGTTATCGGTCTGGGGAGATGCCCTTCTGGGCAACCGGCCTGGGAGCGGATTGTCGGCGGCCGGGGCGGGCACGCTGTTTTCATGTGTGCATTGTTCCCCGTGCGGATAGGCCAGTACAGCGTTGGGCGGCCTCTCCCGGGGCTGGAATGGTTTTCGACGAGGCAGGGGGCTTGCTGGGCGCCCACTCTCCCGGTTCTGGGCGGGAAAAGAACCGGGGAGGTTGGTCGTGCTGCCGCTTACAATATTTGGAAGACCTTCTCCAGCCGTTCGAGCAATGCGTCCACGTCCTCTTGCGGAGTCATTCTCCCCCAGGAGAACCGAATGGTCCCCAGAGCGTGGTCCCGGTCGATCCCCATGGCCGTGAGCACAGGGGATACGCTCTCAGTGCCCGCATGGCAGGCGGCCCCTGCAGATACGCCCACATCGTAGGTCACCAGGCCGGATAGTATGTCCGGGGCGCGATATCCCTCGAATCCAACGCTCATGGTCCCTGGGAGACGGGGGGCGTGTTCCGCGTGGATGACGAATGGACGGCCCAATGATCCAAGCCCCTGCCTGAACCGTTCTCCCAAGGCCCCCTGCCTTTTGCTCTCTTGGCCGAGATCCCGGATCATGCCGCAGGCCGCAGCGAATCCGGCGATATAGGGAATGTTTTCCGTACCCGGTCGGATTCCATGTTCCTGCCCCCCGCCCCTGGTGCGTGGAAGGATCTCTGTCCCTTTTCTGACGTACAGTCCGCCAATCCCCTTGGGCGCGTAGAGCTTGTGTCCTGCAATACTCATCAGGTCTATGGACAGATCCTCCACGTCCACCGGGATTTTTCCCACGGCCTGGGCGGCGTCCGTATGTATGCAAATCCCCTGTTCCCGGGCCCAGCGGGCGATCTTCCGCACAGGTTGGATGGTTCCGACCTCGTTGTTGGCCAACATGAGGGAGATGAGCGATGTTTTTGGGGTGCAGGCCTCCTGGACATCCTCGAGCCGGACCCGGCCGTCATGATCCACCGGAACGACACTCACCCCGAGCCCTTGCCGTTCAAGAGCTCGTGCCGGTTCCATGATCGCGGGGTGTTCCACGCCACTGATGACGAGATGCTGGTTCTCCGGGTCGGTGAGCACCCCGTACAGGACCAGGTTGTTGGATTCCGTGGCCCCGGAGGTGAAAATAATCTCTTGGTCCTGAGCACCGATGGACGAGGCAACACCATGCCTGGACGCTTCCAATCCCTTTTTTGCTTCGCGTCCCCAGGAGTGGGCGGAGCCGGGATTGCCGAATCGGGTGGTCAACCATGGGACCATGGCTTCGAGAACATGCGGATGGACAGGAGTGGTTGCATTGTAGTCGAAGTAGAGTGGGCGCATATGTTCTGGTTCCTTTCCGTGGTCGGGACAGGGAATGTCCCGTATGGATGCGACAGGGGACATGGGGGACGGTTCAGTCAATCCGGGACAATATGGCATCGAGGACGGTCGTTGTGTTGATATCCTTCATGCATGAAACGTCGTGCGGACAATGTTCCTTGCCGTGCAGCGAGCAGGGGGAACATGGCCTGTTCATGGAGATGACCCGGTCTCTGGGGCCCGATGGGTGGAATCCCCATTGTCGACAGGTCGGTCCGAACAATCCGACGACGGGCGTGTTGGCAGCCGTACCCAAATGCATTGGGCCGGAATCACCGGAAACAAGGACCCGTGTCTGTTCGAGCACCGCCGAGGTCTGGGTGAGACTGGTTCCGTTGGTTAGGTCCATATCGGGACGGCCAGGAGCATTCTCACAAAGATTTTCTGCGTGGTCCACCATGGGGGTCTCGTTCTGGCCGATGACTACCGTTGCGATACCTTTGCGGTGTAATCTGGCTATAAGGTCGTACCATTTTTCCCGTGGCCACTGTTTGGTTTTGTGGGTTGCATAGGGGTGCAGGGCCACAACGGGACGGTCTGCCAAGGGGGCAAGGACCCGTTTGGCCCATGTGCGATCCTGGTCGCGCAGAAAAATGCGCGGCACCAATGCGGTCTGTGGGGGGGGGTCGTTCTCTCGGGCCAGGCTGTACCGTTGGGGAACGTTGGTTGCATCCAGCCGTTTTCGGGAGGGTTCGTGGCGGAATCGTTGGTACAGGCGGCGCGAACATCCCAGCTTGGGATATCGGTACACTGTGGAGGGCCAAAGCGCTCCGAGGATTCTTGAACGCAGGGTCCCGTGGAGGTCGATCAGCGGGATGGTGCCGTAACGTTTTCTAAGGAATCTGCAAAAGCTCAACCACGACCCCAAGGGCTTGTCCTTGCCGGTCACGGAGACGGCATCGATGATTGCGGGATGCTCGAGTAGGATGGGCAGCATGGGCTGGGTGGTGACAAAATGGAAGGTCCAGCCGTACATGCGGTGCCAATAGTCGAGCACGCCCGTGGTCAGGACGATATCGCCGAGATGGCTCAGGCGGATGACGATGAATTGGTTGTTGGTCATGGAAGGGGTAACAACATAAAGATTTGTT